>JAAYRF010000117.1 GCA_012518905.1 Bacillota bacterium
ATATGCTTTGGAGATGCGGGGAATAACCAAGCAGTACTTCGGCAATACCGTTTTAAAAGGGGTAGATATAGCCGTAAAGGCTGGGGAAGTCCACGCTCTAGTTGGTGAGAACGGAGCGGGTAAATCAACTTTAATGAATGTTCTGTTTGGTATGCCTGTGATTCATCAAACGGGAGGCTATGAGGGGACTGTTTTAGTTGACGGAGAAGAGGTCGCCATTCAGTCTCCTACTGATGCAATGAGCCTGGGGATAGGCATGGTGCATCAAGAATTTATGCTGATACCTGGCTTTACCGTTACTGAGAACATCAAGCTCAATCGGGAGATCTCACGGCCGAACGTTGTTAGCAAGGTCTTTGGGTCCAGTCTGGAGCTTTTGGATATGAACCAGATGGGCAAAGAGTCCAGGGCAGCCCTCGACCGATTAGGAGTAGATATTGATCACTATCTACCGGTAGCGGGCCTACCTGTAGGCTATATGCAGTTTGTGGAGATCGCCCGGGAGATCGACAAGAGCAATGTGAAAGTGCTGGTATTCGATGAGCCTACCGCGGTTCTCACCGAAAGCGAAGCAGAGCTGTTCCTGCAGGCTATTAGGAAATTATCTGAAGCTGGACTAGCCATTCTATTTATCTCCCACAGGTTGGATGAAATCGTTGCCGTGGCACATAACATTACGGTTATTCGGGACGGAGAAGTTGTGGGGCGATTGACTCGAGAAGAGGCGCAGGTAGATAAGATAGCTCAGATGATGGTGGGCCGTAAGATCGAAAGACCCAGACTCCCTGCAAGAAAGCAGGAGCCCAGCGATGCAGATATTGTCCTTAGCATGCAGGATCTGGTAGTAGACATGCCCGGTGAGCAGCTAAGGGGACTTGATTTGGCCGTTCGCCGGGGCGAGATCATAGGTCTGGGAGGATTGGCTGGCCACGGCAAAGTTGCAGTTGCCAATGGCATTATGGGCTTGTATCCTGCTAGTGGAACCGTCATCAAAGACGGTAAGGAGTTACCGCTAAGCGATCCCGCCACAGCCCTCAGTAGGAGACTGGCCTTTGTATCCGAAGATCGACGGGGGACGGGCCTACTTTTGGATGAATCAATAGAACACAATATTGTTTTTACCAGTATGCAGATTCAGAATCGGTTCCTCAAACGACGCTTGCCCTGGCCCGCATTGCGTGTTCCCGAGCGTGCTGCAGTGCGTGAACACGCTCTAGAGATGATTGAGGAGCTAGATATTAGATGTCAGGGCCCCGAGCAACAAGTGCGTCGCTTAAGCGGAGGCAACCAGCAGAAGGTGTGCTTAGCGCGAGCCTTGACCTTATCTCCCGATATTTTGTTTGCCTCTGAGCCTACGCGGGGTATTGATGTGGGCGCTAAGAGCTTGGTTCTGGACCTTTTGGTAAAGATCAATCGCCAGTTAGGCATGACGGTGGTAATAACCTCTAGCGAGTTGGCTGAATTGAGAATGATCTGTGATCGGGTTGCCATCATTTACCAGGGGCGCTTAGTGGGGATCTTAGGGCCCGAAGACTCCGATGTAGAGTACGGCCTATTGATGGCTGGTGGGAAAAGGACCGAGGTGAAGGCGGTTTGAATGACAAGCTAAATGACTGGACAGCGAGGTTAGGCATACCTCGTTTGATTATCATCTGTTTCGTCTTGCTTCTGTTTGCTGTTGGATATATGACAGGCTTACCCCTGGGGCCGTTGGCGAGTGCATCCCTTGTACGGGTTGGCATGAACGGGATTCTGGTTTTGGCTATGGTCCCCACCATCAGTGCTGGGGTAGGTCTCAATTTTGGTCTTCCCGTTGGGATACTTTGTGGGCTGGTCGGAGCTTTGCTAAGTATGCAGTTGCAGATCCAAGGTTTTGCGGGCTTCTGGGCCGCTATTGCCTTCAGCCTTCCCTTAGCAATCTTAGCGGGATGGGGCTATGGCCTGCTTCTCAATAAGGTCAAAGGTCAGGAAATGATGGTGGGTACCTACGTAGGTTTTTCCAGTGTGGCCTGTATGTGTATTTTCTGGTTGCTTGCTCCCTTCGACAACCCGGAACTGATCTGGGCGATTGGTGGTCGCGGTCTACGATCTACGTTGACCTTAGATAATCATTTTGGCAAAGTACTGAATCAACTATTCGTGGTAAGTATTGGGAGCCTAGAAATACCCTTAGGGCTTCTGGGGTTTTTTGGTATGCTTTGCCTCGTGGTTCATCTGTTTTTCCGCACCAAAATAGGATTGGCAGTAAAGGCTGCTGGCTCGAATCCTCGTTTTGCCGAGGCTTCTGGTATTACGCCGGATAGCACTCGCGTAGTTGGCGTTGTTATTTCCACAGTTCTAGGCGCTGTCGGAATAGTCGTATATGCCCAGAGCTACGGCTTCATCCAACTTTATATGGCCCCACTGATGATGAGCTTTCCTGCCGTGGCAGCGATCTTGATTGGCGGAGCGAGTTTGCAGAAGGCTACCATGGGCCATGTCTTGCTGGGAACGGTCCTGTTTCAAACCTTGTTGGCTATCGCTTTGCCGGTTACCAGTAGGGTTATTCAAGGCGATATCTCAGAGGTTGCTCGCTTGATTATCAGTAATGGTATGATACTATATGCCCTAACTAGGGGAGAGCGGGGGGAAGCAGCTTGAGAAGCCAAAGTGCCGCATTACCGGTGAAAAAGGATTCAGATGCAATATCACTGATCAAGAGAAACGCTGTACCAATACTCTTTGCTGTCCTATGCGGTCTAGGGATATTGGTCGCTGATATCGATCCGCTTTTTCTCATCAATGAGATTATCACACGGCTTGCCCGTAACTCATTTCTCGTATTGGCTCTTTTGATTCCGGTATCAGCTGGACTAGGACTCAATTTCGCAATAGTCATAGGGGCTATGGCCGGTCAAGCAGCCATCATTTTTGTCACTCATCTAAAGATCAAGGGTCTGTGGGGGTTCACCTTAGCTATGTTGAGCTCGGTACCTTTGGCTGCTCTCATGGGATACCTTGCCGGTCTAGTTATGAACCGGGCTAAGGGCAGAGAGATGATCACCTCTATGATCCTTGGCTTCTTCGCTAACGGTATCTATCAGCTGGTTTTTTTGTTTCTGGTAGGGACTGTGATTCCTATGAAAAACAGAGCCATGATGCTGCCGGGAGGCGTAGGTCTACGGAATACAGTAGATCTGTACCCCATGGCCAAGGCCCTTGATAAGCTGTGGCGTCCAGATATATTGGGTGTTCGCATACCCATGGGTACGTTGCTACTTGTGGCCATTTTGTGTGTTGGCTTGCACTTTCTTATGCGAACTAGATTGGGCCAGCAGATGAGGGCTGTAGGTCAGGACTTGAACATCGCCAGCGTAGCCGGCATAGATGTGGATAAGACAAGGATTATTGCCATGATCATATCCACAGTGCTTGCGGCATGGGGACAGTTGATTTTCTTGCAGAACATTAGCACCCTAAATACCTACAACAGCCATGAGCAAGTGGGGACCTTTGCCATAGCTGCACTGCTGGTTGGGGGTGCCACCGCAAGGCGGGCCTCAATTTGGCAGGCTCTAGTAGGTCTTCTTTTGTTTCATACCCTATTTGTAGTCTCACCCTTGGCTGGGCAAGCCATTGTCGGTATTCCCCAGATTGGTGAGTACTTCCGAGTCTTTGTCGCCTATGGGGTTATCGGTGTAGCTTTAGCCTTGCATGCTTGGCAGGGTAGAGCATAACAAAGAATAAGATCCTTCTTGGAGAGCTATAGAGGGCTCTACAAGATGAAAACCAGACTGATGCGGAGTTTGTGAGAAGGGAATTCAGCGATTATGTGGAAATAAAGACCGAGCATC
>JAAYRF010000118.1 GCA_012518905.1 Bacillota bacterium
ACTACGAGGGGAACTTTCAATAGAAGAGCCTAGAAGAAATCTATGTAGACCACCTGGGCACCATAGTGTAAGGAGGATGACCTTAGATGAGCAATGTCGTTCAGCGGTTTCTGCGATACGTGCAATTCGATACCCAATCCAGTGAGACTACCCAGGCTGTGCCTAGTACACCGGGGCAGCTAGAGTTTGGGAGATTACTCATAGATGAACTACATGAACTAGGCATAAACGATGCCTACCTTTCAGAGTATGGAGTCGTCTATGCCACCTTACCATCGAATATGGATAAAGAAGTTCCTATCGTCGGCTTTATTGCCCATATGGATACAAGTCCGGATATGGCCGGTGCCAACGTCAGTCCCCAAATGGTGCCCAACTATGATGGCGGTGACATAACACTAAATACCGACCACAATATTGTCCTATCTCCCAAAGATTTTCCATCCCTCAATGAATACGTGGGAAAAGATCTGATCACCACCGATGGGACTACCCTTTTGGGGGCCGATGATAAGGCGGGAATCGCTGAAATAATGACTGCACTGGAATACCTTATCAGTCACCCAGACGTTCCCCATGGCACCATCAGCATCGCCTTTACCCCTGATGAAGAAATCGGTGCAGGTGTAGACCATTTTGATGTAGAGGCCTTTGGGGCCGACTTCGCTTATACCGTGGATGGAGGCATGATAGGTGAGTTTGCCTTTGAGACCTTCAATGCAGCAGAGGCAAAAGTCCGAGTTCAGGGACTAAGTGTCCACCCTGGGACAGCTAAGGGTGTGATGATCAACTCTATGCTCATCGCCCAGGACTTTATCAATGCACTTCCCAGTGATGAGACTCCTGCCACCACCGAAGGATATGAAGGTTTCTACCATCTCACCAGTGTGCAAGGCACCGTTGAGAAGACGGTACTAACCTACATTATTAGAGATTTTGATGCTGACGTATTCGCCAAGCGCAAACAGTTTCTCTTGGATGCAGCAGATCAGCTAAACAGAAAACATGGGCCGGGTACCTTCCAGGTTCAGCTGCGGGATCAATATCCCAACATGAGGGATAAGATCGAGCCAGTCTACCATATTGTCGAGATAGCTCTAGAAGCCATAAAAAATGCCAATCTTGAGCCCCTGGTGAAACCTGTACGGGGTGGAACAGATGGTTCAAGGCTTTCCCACATGGGCCTACCTACCCCCAATCTTTTTACCGGTGGTCATAATGCCCACGGTAAGTTCGAGTTCATACCTACCTTTGCCATGGAGAAGGCTGTGGAGGTCATTTTGAATATCATTGCGTTGATAGCCGATACAGACTGATGTCTGGCAGATCAACACAAAGCCATACTTGATTTGTTTGCTGGTCCGGAAAATGACCAGGACAAACTCTAGGAGGATGACTATATGGCGTTGCCTAAAGATATAACACTATATGACTACCACGGCACAAAAGTAGCCGACCCTTTCAGGTATATGGAGGATCCCACCGATCCTCAGACAAAGGCTTGGTCACAGATCCAGACCCGGGTCACCCGAGAGTATTTGGATTCAATCCCTGCCCGGGCAAAAATCAAGAAGAGCCTAACCCAACTATGGAACTATCCGAAAACCAAATTGCCAAAACGAGTCGCGGGTAAATACTTTTTTCAAAGGAATACAGGGTTAGAGAGCCAAGCGGCAGTCTATATGCAAGAAGACCTCGATTCAGAGCCTAGGGTAATTCTTGATCCCAACACATTCAGTAGCGACGGTACCATAGCTTTGACCACCCTTTCCTTTAGCAAAGACGGTAGATTCTTAGCCTATGCACGCTCGGAAAGCGGAAGTGACTGGCAAGAAATCCACGTACTAGATATTGCCGCAGCGTCTTCTCTTCCCGATGCGATCAGATGGTGCAAGTTTACCTCCATCCCTTGGTTGCCCGATGGGTCCGGGTTTTTCTATACCCGCTTCCCTGAACCTGGCTCTGTACCACCGGAGGATGCCGTGAACTTCAGTAAGGTATACCTACACAGGTTGGGCACAGATCAAAGCGAAGATGAACTCATTTTCCACCGGCCAGACTACAAGGAAATGGGGTTCACACCCCAAGTCACCGAAGATGGTGAGTACCTGGTGCTAGAGGTTTGGGTCGGTACAGAACCGGAGAATCGCATCTATTACCGAAAGCTTGCCGAGGACGGTCCTTTTGTCCGGCTTCTCGATGAAAGCGACGCTATGTACCGATTAATTGGCAATGTAGGCAGCATCTTTTACTTTCATACAACCAAAGAGGCACCGAACGGGCGAATAATTGCTATTGATCTAGAAAAACCGGAGCCCAAGAACTGGCAGGAGATAATAGCCCAAAGTTGTGCCGTTATTGAACAGGTGACCATGGTTGGACAGAAGCTTGCAGTGGTATATGTGCAGGATGCCTTTAGCTCAATTCACCTTTTTGAACTGGATGGAACCTCAGCGGAGACCATTGCTCTGCCGGGGCTGGGCACAGTCTCGGGGATCTCGGGAAAACCCATGGACGAAGAGCTGTTCTTTACCTTTACTTCGTACCTTCATCCCACGAGTGTCTACCATTATGACTTATCCAGGGAGAAACTGCGGGTTTTTGCCGAGCCCAGGTTGGATTTTAATGCCGATGATTATGAGACCAAACAGGTTTTCTACGAATCAAAGGACGGCACCAAGGTGCCCATGTTCATCACATGCCGTAAGGATATAAAACTTGATGGCAAAAACCCCACACTGCTCTATGGCTACGGCGGGTTTGGCATCAGCATGACGCCGGTATTTGATGTAAGCAATCTCATCTGGCTGGAAGCCGGTGGCATCTATGCCGTGGCATGCTTGCGGGGAGGCAATGAATACGGTGAGAGCTGGCACCGAAAGGGCATGTTGGAGAACAAGCAAAACGTATTCGATGATTTTATCAGTGCCGCTGAGTGGCTCATCGCGAGCAATTATACCAATACGCAGAAACTGGCCATCATGGGTAGAAGCAACGGTGGCCTCTTGACGGCAGCTTGTATGGTACAGCGTCCAGACCTTTACGGTGCCGTTGTCTCGGTGGTTCCCGTCATTGACATGCTCCGCTATCATCGGTTCACCGCCGGGCGCTATTGGATTGGCGAATACGGCAATGCCGAGGCCTCAGCAGAGCACTTCCGCTTCCTATATGCCTATTCGCCCTTGCACAATATCCGGTTCGGTACCGTCTACCCACCGGTGTTGATTCTCACAGCCGAGTCAGACGATCGGGTCGTACCCATGCACTCCAAGAAGTTCGCCGCCACCTTGCAGGCAGCAGCAGGTGGCAGCAATCCCATATATCTCTACGTTGAGGACAAGGCCGGTCATGGGGCCGGCAAACCGACAACCAAGCTCATCGACGCTGCAGCTGATATGTTCGCCTTTCTCTGGGATCAGCTAGGATGCCAGTGACGCTAGGCATTTGAACGCTGCTCACGTTGTGGCCATATAAGGAAACCTCGTATCTGCACTGAATTCAAGGCCCCTGGAGAATAGATACCCATTGCCCTGGCCATCTGGGCAGGTGTTATAGTCGCACCCCAAGGCATCGGGCATGAAGGCAAACTCAACGATATCGCAACCTATGAAGGGAAGGCATCGATAGATGTCTTCCCAGCGCACGTTCCTAGTGCTGATTACATCATAGACATAGAGGGTGGATTCTTCTTGGACGGCGATAATTGCCGTATCTAAGTGGGGTAGATAATAGATGTCGTCCTCAAACTCCATGACTATATGAAACCAATTGATTGAATCCGCATCGATGACATCGACGATATTTGAGAATCGAGAGCGTTCCTCGACCAGACGGGAGAGGGTTGGGCTATCTAGCGAGAGGTTAGCGCAATAGCCGCCCCGGAGGGGATGTTCTAGCTTCAAATAGGGCTGCACTTCTCCAACCAGTTTGAACCCAAACTTCGGATAGAAATCCAAAACGCTTCTATTGGCAAATAGAAACGCTGGTGTTTCCTGGTACTTGGCCAATACATACTCCATGATCCGTCGTGAGAGGCCTTGGCCGCGGTAGCCCGGTAGTGTAGCTATGGCTCCCAACTGTATGGCCTTTATAGGCTTTCCCCCAACAAGAAGTGTCATCTTGGTGAGCGATACGTTGGAAAGAATGCGGCCGCTGTCAATGATGGAGTAGCATTCATACCTTTCATCCCACTTGTTTAGAGCGTACCATTTCTCAAAGGTGAAGCCGAATACCCTCGCCATCAAGGTATTCATCATACCTTTGTAGGCTTCATCATCTCTTTGGCCTTGCGTGACTTGATACAACACCATCACTCCCAGATGATCAACCTATGAAGCTTCTCTCACTAGGTTTTCTAGCTCTCCAATAACCTAACTGCGCTCCCTATTGATCCGAGGAACCAACTGCCAAAGGGCGTAATAACACCCAAAGAAGGCCGCTCTCTCTTACGCTTGGAACGTGCCTTCGAGTCATCTCCGTGTGTGAAGTCCACATATCTCTCGCCAGAGGGGGTTGCATTTAGGTCATGGAAAGTACTAGATTTGTCTACGGTATATCCCATAATACATGGCCCCAATGATAGCGCCGCCTATCACATTGCCCAGAGTTACTGGTATGGCATTATTGATCATAAAACCTCGCCAAGTCAGGTTGCCGAGCTGAGCCAGATCTACCCCTGCCGCTTCCACAAATAGGCTGTTGCTCTTGGCAAATATCCCGGCGGGAATGTAATACATGTTGGCAACTATATGTTCTGAGCCACTGATGACAAAGGCCATGATGGAGAAAAAAGCTGCCAGAAGCTTCCCAGCCACGTCGGTGGCTCCATACGTCATCCACACCCCGGCACACACGAAGATATTGCATAGAATGCCTAAGGCAAAAGCTTGACCGAATCCGATATTAGTCTTCGCCACCGCTGTTGCCACGGTATATGAGCCAAACAGGCCGCTGCTCATATTGAACATGCCGCCAAAGGCCTGCATCCATGCTATAGCCACTGCCCCAATGAAATTACCCAGAAAGACTATAGCCAGGTTTGTTGCGAAATCCCGAAGACTCACCTTTCTATCCAACAGAGCTACAGAGATAAGGCAGTTGCCTGTAAAAAGATCGCCGCCATTGATAATTATGAACATAAGTCCGATGGGAAATATCGCACCGGCAGCTAGTTTGGCCAGTCCCTGATTGGCAATGCCATGGGAGACGGTACTAGCGGCCAAGGCCCCCATGGCGATATACATTCCCGCGAGTACTGCCATGGGCAGTACTTCCTTAAAAGGCCTTTGGGTCTTCTTGATGCCAGCTTCAATGGTATATCGAGTTATCTCGACCGGTGTTAAGTATCCCTTTGCCATTCTGTGCGCATCCCTTTCCAAAGGATAGTAGTCTAGATCTTCCACACCAGCTGATTAGTTAGACAATACCCTTTGATGTCCTGCCGGCTAGGTCACCCCAGCCACAACATGATTATAAAAGCTCCTAAGGCAAGGAAAGGGCCAAAGGGAATAGGCGTCTTGTGATCTCTCTTTGTAACATAAAGGAAGACAATCCCAAAAACGCTTCCCAGCACCGAAGCCCAGAATAAAGTAAGCAGCGTATGCCAAGGGCCGAGAAAACTGCCGATCATGGCCAAAAGCTTCATATCCCCCATACCCATGCCTCCTCTGAAGATGAGGGACATTACCAGTGCCACTACACATCCTAGGGCTAAGCCCAATAAGCTATCTAGCCAAGGAATGCTCCAACCCATCACGGCAAACAAGAAGCCCAGGATCACGCCCGGTATGGTAAATAAGTCGGGAAGCAGCATGTGGCGGCCGTCGATAAAGCCCAATACCAAGAGAAGTGAGAATAAGGTCAGCTCCGTGGCCAGCTGGCCCCAGGTGGCAGCATGCCACCCAAGATAAGCAAAGCCCAATCCAGTAAGGAGCTCCACCACGGGGTACTGCCAACTTATTTTGCATTTGCATCCCTTGCATCTACCCCTCTGTACCACATAGCTTATCACAGGGATTAGCTCGAAGGGCCTCAGCCTCCTGCCACAGCTAGGGCAAGAGGAACTCGGATAGGCAAAAGACTTACCTTGGGGTACACGGTAGATCACCACGTTGTAGAAACTGCCCATTACCACGCCGAGGATGAAAAAGAATACTAACGATATATCTAATCCCATGGACTACAGCCCACCCTCTGGCAGTACTGCGAGTTGCATACCTTTCACTCCGAAGTAAGATTGCAGTGCTATGGCAGAAAGGCCTAGCCTTAGCGCATTGTTTTCTGGTGGCTAAGGCTCTACGGAAATCCTCCTCTGCCTTTTCTTGACGATACACAAGTCTAGTCTCACGATCTACAGGCCGATGGTTGCCCAGCCTCTCCTCTATGAGAGAAACAGACGTTTCATGTCAAATCATGTGCCTGGATGCCAGCTAGACCTTGTGTACCCCCTCCTCAGCACTAGATGCTCATCTCCCGTTTCAAAGACGTCTGTTGGGAAATCATCAATGGAAAGAGATGCATCATATGTGATTCGAGCATTGCCGCTGGCAGATAGAGTTCGGGCCACTATGGCACCGGTGGAACCGCTGTTTTCGACGCTGACATGGGCATTAGGTGCGTATATGACACCTCGGGTAGCGTTTACGTTTCCTAGCATTCTTACATCGGTAGTCCCAGTAACGATATTCCCAATGACCTCGCTACCAGCTCCTATGACTATAGGGG
>JAAYRF010000119.1 GCA_012518905.1 Bacillota bacterium
ACAATCCACCTCTATGATCTGGCTAGACTGCTCTTCGGGGAAGTCGAAACAGTGTATGCCGCCGCCGGTAAAGGTATTATGGTGGGTATCGAAAACTACGATGTAGAAGACTACTCTTCTGTACTCTTAACCTTTGAAAACGGAGTTATCGGTAACATCATCACCGGTGACTATCTTAAGGACGCGGTTCCCCGCAACGGCCTTGAGATTTACTGCGAAGATACTCGCATTGAATACGAACTGCGGTCCGCGGTGCGCTACCATTCCCGCTATCTTGTCCGGGAGGAGAAGCGGGCCATCGACCAGGGTCTGCGCAGCGATCGAACCTTTATTGACGCTGTCAAAGCCAAAGACCCCACCATGGTGCGCTCACCCTACAAAGATGCTCTTCGCAGCCTGGCAGTAACTTTAGCTGCGAATGAATCCTTTGAAACCGGTAAACCGATCAAGGTCTGTTACTAGGCACCTAGCCAATAAGGAGGCTTCAGAATGAGGCTTTCACCATGCATTGAGATGCTCTTTCACGAAAAGAGTATCCCCGAGCGCTTGAGGCACATTAAGGAGTTAGGCTTTGAAGGCTTCGAGTTTTGGGGATGGGAAGACAAGAATATCGATGAGCTCGTAGCTGTCGCCGCGGAACTGGAGCTTTCTGTAGTTGCATTCTGTACGGCCTTCACCTCATTAGTAGATGCTAGCCAGCGGGAGGCGTATGTTGACGGTCTCAAGCGGTCCATAGAGGTCGCCAGACGTCTTGGGTGTTCTCAGCTAATCACCCAAACAGGAGCAGAAATAGCTGGAGTACCCCGTTCCGAGCAGCTTCTATCCCTTATCGATGGGCTAAGAGCTTGTGCTCCCATCTTGGAAAAGAGCAACATCACACTACTAGTTGAACCACTCAATGTCCTAGTAGACCATAAGGGGTATTTTCTCAGCCGCTCCAGTGAAGCAATAGACGTAATAGGAGCTGTCAACAGCCCTAATGTCAAGCTTCTCTATGATGTATATCATCAGCAAGTCACTGAAGGCAATCTCATTCCCACCATTCGGGGTAATATTCATCTCATAGGTCACTTCCACATAGCTGACCATCCCGGTCGCAACGAACCGGGTACAGGAGAGATCAACTATCAGAATGTTCTACAAGCCATCGAGAAAACCGGATATACCGGCTGGGTAGGGTTAGAATACAGACCTAGTCGAGATACAAGGGCCACTTTGTTAGAAGTCAAGGAGCTTGTTGATAACTTAAAGTGACTCTCAATCAAGTCTAGAGACAAACGCGATGGGCCAACGGCTAACCGATGGCCCATTTTCTTTTCACCGCCGTTACCCATACCCTCTCAGTGAACATCTGTTTCGCCTAAACACCTGCTGCCGATAATCTGCCAAAGCTCGCCAAGCGTCTTCACTACCTCCTCGTACAGAACCAAAGGCCACTGGTGCTGTTTTAAAGGCATCACCAGGCTGTAGTTGTACTTGCCAGCCGCATTGGCTTACGTTTTGGGCCTGTGCACAAAAAGATAGCTGTTTGCCCTTTGTTTCACTAAGCTCCCAGTTCCATATTCGGGAATATTCGATTTGCCAGTACCAGGACGTCCTCGTCTCCACGTCCTCCAAGACTCCCATGGGCAACACCGTAGGGTTTGCCCAATTGCCACCCTTGACGGACTGACCATAGGGCGGAAAAGAGTGCCTTTCTTTAACCATGCTCCCCTGCCTCTCCCGAGCTCTCCTCCATCGTTTTGCACCATTTGGTGATTTGTACCAAACATGCAAACATGTTTTCTCATGCCAGGGTTGCTGGCCACAAGCAGCTAGATTATGTAAGACAGCCGAGTATATCCGCTCCAACCGTATGGAGATAGGGCCATCATTGCGCACCCGGACCCATGTCCTAATAGTCGGCGAACCGGTGCTTAAGAGGTAGTTGACCTCTGCCAAAATCCCTGTGATGGGATCTTTAAGGATAACCACCACCAGATTACCATGGTAGCGCTCATCCTCTACAATTGCCATCAATGCCATTCGATCGGCAAGTAGCAGGTGACGACTATCTGTCTTAAGACCTTTGACCCCATATGTGGTGTTAACCTGCATCTCTAGAATGCTTCCTGCTTCCAGATTGCTGGGTGTGAGGCTCTTTTCAAATAGACCCAGAAGTTGAATTCCATCTGCGTTGCGTTGGAATATCAGTCGGTTACCGTGATGGCTATAGCTGATCTGCATGTGCCCTTCTCCTTTCTAGGCTGTAGTCTAAACATCCAGCTTCATCGTCTTTTTTACAGTTCTCCGCAAACACCATACATTTTCAAAATGTAAATTCTCTGTTATAGGTCCGATTTCCTGGTTCCTTTTCCCTAATTGACACAACCATGGTGCCAGTTACTACTTGAATAGGCTAAACATCAAAATAGTCAGACGGAGAGGCCCACCTTCGACAAAAGCGGAATCCAATATAGGCAATAATGTCAACTTGTGGTATAGTTGTGGTAAGAAATCGATACTGGTCATAGCCAAAGTGGAAGTTATGGCTACTTTCGGATTGAATAGGAGGGTGATCGTTGCGTCGATTTGTACGAATCCTCTCAACAGTTGCGTTGGGCTTGCTTTCCCTGGGGTTAACATTACTGACCCTCATGGTAGCCAGAGACTGCTGGCTACTACTAGGAAAGCTTTATCTGCCAAGCTATGCTCTGTTCAACCTGGCAGATAAAGCTTTAGTACTCGTTGGTGGCATTGTGGCACTGGCTGTTTTGGTCTACGCCATGGAAATGTATATAGCTTCTCAAACCTTTGCTGCCCTTGTCCACCATTTCTTGCGGGTCAGTGTGCCCATGGCGTGGATACTAGGAGCATGCCATCTGATCATGGCGGTGATTGCGTTAGCACTTACTCCCGGGACACCTTCGTTTTCTGCATTCCTCTTGCCCCTCGCGGAGTTGGCCATCGGCACCGGCCTTCACTTCTTGAATAACCACTGGTTGAAGGGTGCTGTCCTTTCCGAGGCTCGGTTCTAGGCTACATCATTTATGTGGAACTGGGACTTATACAGCTGAGCATATGTGCCACCCGTCTCCATGAGCTCGGTATGGCTGCCCCGTTCCACTATTCGCCCTTGCTCCAGGACTATAATCTCATCTGCATTCTTGATGGTAGAAAGCCTGTGGGCGATGATCAAAGTGGTCCGGCCTTCACTTAGCTTATTTAGCGACTCTTGAATGATAAGCTCCGTGACATTATCTAAAGAGGAAGTGGCCTCATCCAGAATCAAAATGGGCGGGTTCTTCAAGAACGCCCGAGCGATGGAGATGCGCTGCTTTTGCCCACCGGACAGCATGACTCCCCGTTCCCCTACGTACGTATCATATCGCTCAGGTAGTGACATCACGAAATCGTGGATATCGGCACTCTTGGCAGCTTGGATGATCTCCTCATCGGTAGCATTGGGATCACCATAGAGAATATTATCTCTGATGCTGCCGGTGAACAAGAAAACATCCTGCTGTACCAACCCGATATTCTTCCGAAGTGAGTAGAGTTGGACATCTTTGATATCCTGATCATCGATATATATTGCACCATCGGTCACATCGTAAAAGCGTGGAATCAGGTGACACAAAGTCGTCTTACCCCCGCCAGATGGCCCTACCAAGGCAATGGTCTTGCCCGGCTCGATTTCAAGATTCACATCATGCAAAACGGGGGATTTTTCGTGGTATGAGAAGGACACGTTTCTTAGACTAATATGCCCCCGCACATCCCCGAGCTCTATGGCGTCAGGGCTATCAACTATCTCCGGTTCGATCTCCATTAACTCCACAAAGCGGCTGAAACCTGACATCCCCTGCTGATACTGTTGTGTAAAAGCCGTCAGCCTTCTAATGGGTTGCAGGAAGAAGCTGATGAACATCAAATAAGCAGTAAGATCAGCTAGGTCAATCACACCATGGTAGGTGTAAAGCCCCCCTGCCCCTAGTACGGCTACATTCAACAGGTTGGTCAAAAAATTCAGCCCCGATGTATATTCGGCCATCCGTTTGTAGGCATGTTCCCTAGCTTCCTTGAAATTGACGTTGGCAGAGTCAAACCTGTCTCGCTCGTAATCTTCGTTAGTATAGCTTTTCGCTACCCGCATACCGGAGAGGCTGTTTTCCAGATCGGCATTGACCTCTGCAATTCGCTCCCGTTCCTTCCGAAAAGCCTCACTCATTTTGGTACGCATGGATATAGCATACCAAGCGATAAATGGGACAAAAAGAAACACGATGAGGGTCAGCTGCACGTTGATATTCACTAGATACAAGAATGAACCAATCAGCATCAAAGAGGCGATGAATACATCCTCTGGTCCATGGTGGGCCAGCTCTGATACATCCCGTAGGTCATTGACAATCCTGGACATCAAATGGCCGACCCGAGTGTTATCGAAGAACTTGAAATCCATGGTCTGCAAGTGGGAAAACAGATCTTTACGCATCCGGTATTCCATCCTAACTCCCACTATGTGACCCCAATAGTCAACGATATACTGCAAGACTAGCCGCAGACCGTACATGAGGACTAGGACCCCGATGTAGATCAGCATTAGGCGGAGTTGACGATTGGGAATAAGCTCTTTCATAAATACCCTGGTGACTATGGGAAACACTAGATCCATGCCTGCTATCAAACACGCACAAACCATATCCAGCAAGAAAAGTTTCCATTCATAGCGGTAGTAACTAACAAATCGCTTTAGAGTCGACACCCATGAGCCCCCTTACTTAATAATGCTGCTCAAAAACGGTAGTGTGTTATAGATACTTCCTATGTGATAATTCCATGATAAAGTTACTATTTCCTGCCGGAATTGACCTCTCCTGGAAACGCCTGGCGCGGAAGAACCGTCCCCTAAGGCCATTCCTGCCTGTTATTGAATTTGTATACATGCTATAATAGTAGCGGTTCGCCACTGGTAATAAATGTAGCGGTGAGGAATGTTATTAGTCGAACTTGGAGTACAGAAACACATTTCAAAGGATGAGGAGGGAAGCAATATGCGGAACTTGACAGAAGAAGTGAAAGCCATCTTGGATGCACCCAACGGCGTAGAAGAGATCGTGGATAACATCGGACATTTGCAGCCTTACGATATGGCCCTGCTCTTGGAGGAGCTAGATTACGATAGGCAGCAACAACTCATTGACCTCTTGCCCATTGATCTTGCCACGGAAATCCTGGAGTATTTAGAGCCGGAAACTCAGTACCGACTTCTGCACCATTCCAGTGAAGAGCGGGCTATGGCACTCTTACAAACTCTGCCCAGTGATACCACCGTCGACTTGCTGTTGGCCATTCACCCCCGCCAAGCGGAGGTACTATTGACCTGGCTGCCAGGCGAGTACCGTGAACGTATTGATACACTTATGACCTTCCCGGAAGATACGGCAGGCAGTCTGGCCACGGTGGATTTCATCGCAGCCCGGGAGGGCTGGACCGTAGGAAGAACCTTAGAGCATATCCGCAAGGTAGGCCGCAGAGCTGAGATCGTATCTTATATCTACGTGCTCAACGCCCGTGGACAGTTAGTAGATGTAGTCTCTCTTAAGGAAATCATATTCGCGCCGCCAGAGACTAAGCTAGCGGATATAATTACCAACAGTCCCATTGTAGTGAATGCACACAGTGATCAGGAGGAGGCAGCTCGCCTTCTGTCTCAATACGACTTTCTCGCTATCCCTGTAGTCGATGATACAAATCGCTTGGTCGGTATCATCAGTGTAGATGACTTGGTGGATGTCATCCAGGAAGAGGCCACAGAGGATATCCAAAAGCTAGGTGGTAGCGAACCTTTGGTGGAATCCTACCTTAAGACCCCGGTACTCACCCTTTTCCAGAAGCGGGTCTGGTGGCTTTTGGTCCTATTCTTCGCTGAGGCTATCACTGGTAATATCATGCGACACTTTGAAGATGCCCTGACGGAAGTTATTGCCTTGTCATTCTTCATACCTCTCCTAATTGACGCCGGTGGCAATACGGGGTCGCAGACGGTAACTACCTTGGTCAGGGCGCTGGCTTTGGGCGAAATCCAGGTAGAAGACACCCTGCAGGCAGTGAAAAAGGAGATGTCGACAGGCTTGCTCTTAGGTGCCGTCATCGGTTCAGCAGCTTTCATACGAGCGCAGCTCATGGGAGGCACCGTCAATCTAGGACCAGTGGTGGGAATCAGTGCCTTTTTCATCATCGCTTGGGCCTCCACCGTGGCTGCGGTATTACCAATGCTGCTCCACCGCCTAAAAGTTGACCCGGCGGTAGTCTCAGGACCATTGATCACTACCTTGGTAGACGGTGTAGGTATCTTGGTATATTTTAGCGTTGCCAAGATCATCTTGGACATCGGTTGATCTAATCGCGCCGTCTGACACCAATTGTTCCCTAGATACTGTAGATTCTACGAGATGACCAAGGAGGGAAAGCTGTGCTAAAACGCACTGTGGGACCACCCGTATATGTGCGAGGCTGTGATGTTTTGGCTTTGGCCGGTGAATACACTGCGCCCCTTGGCAAGCGAGT
>JAAYRF010000120.1 GCA_012518905.1 Bacillota bacterium
TCGGGAGTGCGGTAGTTCTCCTTTAGAGGAGCACAATAGATGCTTCCCATCTCTTTAGTATATAGCTCGAACAGCTCTTTCGTAAGATCTTTGAGCCGGCTGCTTTCATGGGCCCTTTCCTGAACATACAATCTACCAAGAACCATGATGGCAGCAGTCAATGCTCCACAAACACTCTCAATGGCCATGCCACCGCCAAAACCTGCGGCGACTTTCAGATCGTCTTCATCGAGACCCAAACCGTAGGCTTGGTTGGCGCCCTGCAGTATCTGCTCAGCACAGTTCAGATCCTTATCCTTGGCATAGCCTGACTCCAACAGCTCAGTTAACATCCAATTCTCCCCCGCCTCTAGCCCGTGCACTGTTAATCACCATAGATCTGGTGGATATAGGTGTCATCGTAGATAGCTACGACTCATTGGCGGCCCAATCCTGCCTTCCCCGAGATAATCCAGGCAAGAGTACGTATTGTATGTCTTTGGCCACTTCCGACAGCACCATCTGCTCCCCGTCCAGGACACAGACACCCACAAGGTAATCTATGGCACCGTTGACTATTGCCGCTGTCTGGCTGGGGGGCACTGGGTAGTCCGCAGGTAAGAATCGCTCCAAAGCTTTTTCAGTGGGGCGCTGCAGGGCGCGGCGGATATTCCACACCCGCCACTGCAGTTCTCTGGGAAAATCCGGCACTGAGTGTGAGATAGATTCTGCCAGCCGCTGGTTCTTGACAAACAGCTGCCCCCGCAAGGTTGCCAGGATACCCAAGCAGTCAGCTAATGACTTAGCTTCCCTAAGGTAAGCATCTAGGGTTGTGACATACTCCTCTGCCCTCGTCTCCAAGAGTTCAACAAAGAGAACTTGCTTGCTGCGAAAGTATAGATATAAAGTACCCTTAGCCACACCGGCAGTTTCAGCGATATCATCCATCCGAGCCGCGGCGAAGCCTCGAGTGGTAAACACTAGCTCCGCCGCTTCTAGAATATCACGATGCCTATCCTGCAAAGTATCTTCATTTTTCAAAGTGCACAGCTCCTAGATTCGCTGTTATATCATCCCACTGGCCCCTAGCCACTGCCTCAGCTAGAGTCTCGCCAGAGATGCCCACAGCCACAGCCAATTTGCATTTGTGGGCTTCGTAGCTTAGGTGGGCATCTAGCACCCTACTTTCGGCTTGCAGCACCATGATCCGACCTTCTCTTACTTCTTTACCTGTGATTGAGCCCAACTCATATAGGAGCTCTAGCTGGGATAAAGTCTCCTTGGCAGCCTTCTCGCCCTCTAGAGCCAATTGATATGCCCTCCACTTTTGACCTAGCTCCTGCCGCAGGCTGTTTAGCTCCAGATAGACCATGTCTTTGGCCATCTCCACCTGAAGCCCGGCTTTCTCCAAGGCAGCTTCCTTGGCCATGAGCTGAGCCTTTTTAGCTCCACCGTCTCCAAATCGGTAGGATAAACTGAGCTCCACCTGCCAAGGGTCGACATCAAGTTCAGGTGCTTCAGACGACCCACCATAGCCACCAAGACCCATGTCAAAGGGGCTATCACCATTGGATCCGGAAGTAAGCGGTGGAAGCTCGTCCTTCTCTGTTCTTACCACTGTAGTCACCAGAGTCCGATTGGAATCTATGGAGGACTGCAGCACTGTTTTGTCATTGGGAATGTACTGGCCAGCAATTTTCACAGTCCAGTCCCGTTCTTCTTTGACTTGGGTTACGGCGATTTCGGCTATGGCCTTTTGTTTACCTACCATGATCACCTCTGGTCTCTTCGCCAGGGCATGGCCATAGGCTGCGTCAAGATCAATATCCCACTTTTCTAGCTCAGGCCCCTCTCCCTCCGCTAGCCCTTCTGCCCAGGGGAGAGCTTCTTCTGTGGCTATATCGCCTAGACCAATGGTCTGAAGCAGCGCCCGAGTCGCTAGCTCTAGGCCCATCCTAGCGGCATGTACGCCATTCTCGGCTTCTAGATAAGAGTTCTTTTCCTTAAGAACATCTAAAGGAGTGGCAGTACCCAAAGAAAGCTGATCTTCCTTAGCCTTTAGGTTGAGCTTGGCATGCTGCCGAGCAGCTTCAGCCAGCTTCAGCCCGTTATAGGCCCGGACGACACCATGGTAACCTGTTTGGACTTGTGCAACTAACTCCGCAAGGGCTTGCTCTCTGCGGAGATTAGCTATCTCTGTGCCGATGTCTGCCTGCTGGATAGCACTCTTAAGTGTAGGGCTGGCACCTAACTGCTGAGCCCATGTCAAGGACGCCATGGTGGAGCTGAAGCGATCATCGGGATCTACTTGTTGAGCGTTGATATGCGCTATCGCCCCTAGGTTGTTAGCGGCATTCTCCACCTTGTGCTGAGCAGCCACATTCAGCTGTGGCTTTAGGGCAGCACCTACCTGGCTGCGGGTCCCTTGGGCTGCTTGAAGCTCCCAGTTGGCCATCTGTAAACTGGTGCTGTTGGCCACAGCTACTTCCAGAAGGTCTTCTAGGCATGCCAGATGGGCCAATTCCCTCGGCGGGGAAGCCTTCCTTGCTCCTTCTGCCAGAGCCACAGGAGAAGCAAAGCCTCCTAAAGCTCCGATTACAATCAGAGCCAGTGTAAACCAAGTGACTACTATGCTACGTGTTCCATTATCTATTCTCTGCAACATTACGAAGCAGCTCCTTACTGCTGCACTGGCTCACCGATTAAGGGCCGAGCCACTGCATGGAAATACCGGGCCTTAGCCAAATTATAATCAAAGATGGCATTGACCAGGTCGTTCTTAGCTGCCAAGACTCCTAGCTGTGCATCCTGCAGATCATTGCTGGTTATCATATCTGCTTCATACGACAGTTCCGAGAGCCGCAGCATTTCTGTAGCTTCTTCCACGCCCTTTTGCAGTACTGGGATGCGTTCCTCGGCATCCTTCCAAGCCGAATGACTCTGCTTGATCTGCAGTACGAACCCTTCCCGAGCTTGCTCTAGCTGCAATTCCATCTTGGCTAGGTTAAGCTCTGCTTGCTGCAGTGTCAGGGCGGGAGTGTAGTCATTATCGGAGAGCTCCACATTCTTCTCCGCGACCTCTATAGCTAAAAGCAGCTGCTTGATCTCATCACGATTGGCTAGAGCGTAGGCCATATCTTCCTCTAAGTTAACCTGGATGGGCTCCACATCCAGGGCAATCTCCCGGGGCACGATAGGGGCATCTAGATCAACGCCTAAGGTTTGACGGAATTTCATTTGGGCGAGCTCCAGGCCGTGGCGAGCTTGGGAGACACCAGCTTTGCTGTTGAGCACGCTGCGGCTGGCCTTGATCACATCTAGACGGGTAGCAGTCCCTACCGCCAGTTTCTTTTGCGCAACATTCTCATGACGCTCTGCTGATTCTAAACCTTCTTGGGCAATAGCCAAGAGGTTTTGGGTTCTGAGTACATTGAAGAAATCTGTCTGCACATCCAGAGCGAGCTTATCTCTTGCTGTGGTATACTGCTGCCTGGCTACATCAAGCCCCCCTTGGGCCTGTAAGAGCAGAACAGGCGATGGTCTCATGATCATGGCAGCCTCTGCCTGCTTGTATTGAAACTCTGCTTCCTTAACAGCTAGACTTGCTAGTTCCAGGCTGACGCTGTTCTCAAAAGCTATGGCTTCTGCTTCCTCAAGTGTCACATATTGAACATCTGCCGCGGCCGCCGTACCAGCTGCGGCCACCACCAAGAGTACCACCAATCCAGCCATCCACGTTTTTTGTCCTCTCATACCAATCACTCCCATGCTGTTAGTTCCTTTTTCTTGGGCTCTCAGCGTCCCGCTACTTGCCAACACTAGTTGACGCACCAACCGTTTCGCCGCCCCTTCCTAGAAGCCTCATAAAGCGCCGACTGATTCCATCCATGATTGTGTATACTACAGGAATCACGAGTAAAGTCAGCAAAGTGGATGTGACTAACCCACCGATAACTGTCAGGGCGATTGGCTTGGCTAGTTCACTGCCTTCCCCCTTGGCAATAGCCATGGGGACCATACCCAATACTGTGGTCAAAGTAGTCATTAGAATCGGCCTTAGTCTCACTTTCCCTGCTGTAATCACCGCTGTGGTACGATCCATGCCGGAAGCTCTCAGCTGATTGATATAGTCGATCAAGACTATGGCGTTATTGACCACGATACCAGCCAGCATAATAGCCCCAACAAAGGCGATGATATTGAAAGTTGCATTGCCAATCAGAAGGCCCAAAATCACGCCAATCACGGCTAAGGGCA
>JAAYRF010000121.1 GCA_012518905.1 Bacillota bacterium
CCTGAGCCTAAGATGCTTCATGCTGCTCGGAGAGGTTCGCCTAAGCTGATTACTATACCTGTTCGTCATCATGGCTATCCGGTTCCGGTTCCGGAGCTCTTAATAGATAAAGGCCACAGAGTCCCCCATTCTCCTAGGGGCCTTCAGGGCAAGGCAGCGATCTTATCTTGTGATCTGCACTTTCACCGGGAGTTCTTATCACGATTGAAGAAGAGCGTGGCCATGGGTAACCGCATCTTCGTTTTTGTACCCCGCATTTGGTTAGTTGGAGCCTTGGTGGAGGTAATATCAGGCGACTTTGAAGCGAGTGACACCGGCCACCGAGGGGACTTAAGCAACGTGCCAATCTTGGGTACTCATTCGGAAGATCGCCAACGGGATGAGAAAAGAAAAGCTTTTCAAGCGGCGGCTCCCGCGGTGATGGTTACCACCAGTGTTCTCGAACGGGGCATTACTGTTCCCCGGGCTGATGTGATTGTCTTATATGCTCATGATCGTCTCTACGATGCTCGGACCCTTATCCAAATGGCTGGGCGAAGTGGTCGATCAAGCAGCTATCCCCAGGGGCAGGTATGGTTCATGGCAGCTGAGGCGACTTCCAGCATTCGCTGGGCTATAAAAAATCTGGAGGATATTAACGCCACAGCCCGGCGGCAAGGCCTTTTGGGCAGGGCAGACAGTTAGGGTTCAATCAGGAACCATCAGAAAGGGCAACAGGAGGTGCAAACATTCATGGTAGGGGCAGGAACCTTGTGCCTGAAGCTATAACTATATGATTGACAGAAAGCCATGGATACAAGAAGTATTGTCTCTATATATTCTGCCAAAGATCATAGGGTGGTGCACAGATTGTGATAAAACAGATCATCCAGGTCAATCAACGGGTAGATTTGGAGGCAGTGGTGAGGGGTCAGCGGGAGGTATATCCCAGCCGTATTGAAAGCTTTAATGAGCACGGGATTGTCCTAGCCGCCCCTTTGCGCGGCGGTGTACTAGAGCCAGTTCGCATCGGTGATACCGTGAAAGTGACGATCGCTACCCGAGATCGCCTCTATGCCTTTGAGACCTCCGTCCTGAATCGGCAGGAGGGTAGGATTCCCTATCTAATCGTAGAGTGGCCCACAGAACTCCAAACGGCTAACCGGCGGGCGTATTTTCGTTTGGACGTGCTTCTCAATATGGATTACGCCATTTTGGACCCGGAAGACAGTTCTGCGGAGCTCGCGGTGCCCGCCAATCGAGGGTTGGTTAAGAACCTCAGCGCTTGCGGGCTATTGGCCTGGGTAGATGATGAGTCAAAGCTGCTGCATGGCAGCCGGCTGCTCATCGATATCCATTTGCCCGAGACGACAACTGGCACTATCATTGCTCGGGTGGTGCGGAAAGAGCCAATTCCCGAAGACCCAAGGCATCGGGTGGCTATAGGTTTGGAGATCGAGGATATTTCACCGACCTTTCAAGATCAGATCATCCAGTATCTCTTCCAGCAGCAAAGAGAACGCCGTAGTAAAGGGATCCTATGAGCGCATAGCCCCTGAGTGGAGCGGGTTCTTATGAACTATTAGTGCGCCTTTAAGTCAGACTTCAAGTTTAGCTGCTTTCTGGAAGCTATCCTTCAGCGCCGGGTAGAGGGAGCCAAAGAGCTGGTAGTAATCATTATAGCTTTGAGCCCTATTGTGATTTGGCTCAGTAGTATGGATGATCTTAACTGTGTTTTCCGCAGCTTCCTCCACGCTTTCATAAATCCCCGCGGCAACACCGGCCAATAAAGCAGCACCTAGGGCAGGTCCTTCGTCGATGTTCAATGCAGCTACTTCCAGTTGCATGATATCTGCTTGCATTTGCCTCCATAGGGGACTCTTGGCGCCACCGCCTATTGCTCGGACTTGGCTAATGGGGATGCCCATTTCCCTGATAATCTCAACGGAGTCTCTTAGGGCATAGACGACTCCTTCCATGACGGCTCGAATCATGTGTCCCTTGGTGTGCCGGGGATTTAGACCGAAGAAAACGCCCCGGGCAGAGGCATCGGCATGGGGAGTACGTTCACCGTTAAGATATGGCAGGAAGATGAGACCTTCTGCCCCGGGAGGGGTGGAGGCTGCTTGCTCTCCCATAAGGTCATAGGCATCGATGCCTGTGAGAATTTCCATCTGCTTTTCCAAATGTCCCAGATTATCCCTAAACCATTTGAGGGAAAACCCCGCGGCCATTATGACACCCATGACATACCATTTTTCTGGTATAGCATGGTTAAAGGTATGGACCTTGGCTTGGGGATCGGTTTGGGGTGAATCGGTGTGGACCAAAATTACACCAGAAGAACCAATGCTGGAGAGCACTCGTCCCGGGCGGACGATCCCGGCTCCCGTTGCGCCACAGGCGTTATCAGCACCGCCGCCGGCTACGGGGATGTTGGAAGGTAAGCCCGTTGCCTCTGCTATCTCGGGTCGCAGCCTACCGCAGATATCGGTGGACTCTCGGCATTCTGGTAGGATATCTGGGGAGATACCCAGTGCGTCGAGAACGTGGGTAGACCACCGTCTATGGGTCACGTCGAAGAGCAGCGTACCCGCGGCATCGGACATTTCTGTAAAGAGTTCTCCAGTAAGCCGATAGCGGACATAATCCTTGGGGAGGAGGACCTTATCTACGCGCTCGTATATCTCTGGCTCATTTTGCTGCAGCCAGACGATCTTCGGGGCGGTGAAGCCCTCCAAGGCAGGATTAGAAGTATGGCGAATCAGCTCTCTTTGCCCCACCCGCTCTGTTATATAGCGGCATTGGCTGCTAGTGCGGACATCACACCAGAGGATAGCTGGGCGTAAGATGTGGCCTGCTTCATCCAAAAAAACCGATCCATGCATTTGCCCGGAGAGGCCTATGGCCTTCACTCTGTTGGCTTTGCTTCCCAATGTTTGACTAACTTGCCTTAGAGATTCTAAGGTAGCCTGCCACCAGTCTTCCGGATCCTGTTCTGCCCAACCGGCTTTCGGATGATATAGAGGATACGAAGCTGTTGCCTCGGCTACAATGTCCCCCTTGTCAGTGACTACAATGGTTTTTACTCCACTAGTACCTACGTCAATACCAATCATGTAGCCCATGTTGTGACCTCCTTCAATCCCCATCTAGGGCAGTTTTCGCCTGGTCATTGCAGGTTTACAGATAGCTTTTGGGGAATCTTGTCAATGATCGAGCAGACTCTTTAAACATATTTCTACGTTATTTCTGACAAAACCTTTAGAGCGGGTTTTTATAGGCATCTTAAGGAGGTGTAGGGCCTATAGGGTTTCTCTGCCCAAGGAGAAGCCATGCAGCCCAACTTGGCATGATAGCGACCATCACTCTCAATCCATCCATCGACCGTACCCTGGCAATTGATCGTTTGGTGGTGGGGGGTATGAACCGAGTAAGAAGCAAGATTGACCACCCTTCCGGCAAGGGTATCAATGCCTCACTAACTTTATCTTCTTTAGGTCAAAGCACGGAGGCCCTAGCTTTCATTGGAGGGGAGAGCGGCCGGTGGTTAGTGAAAGCACTTCTTGACCAGGGTTTGACGGTAGATTGCGTCGAAGTTGAAGGCGATACCCGGATCAATCTAAAAGTCTGGTCTGAGAAGGAAAGACAATCCACGGAGATTAACGAACCGGGTCCCTTGGTCACCGAAAAGGAGTTGGCAGAGTTAAAGTCCAAGGTCTTTACCAAGGCCAA
>JAAYRF010000122.1 GCA_012518905.1 Bacillota bacterium
GCGTTATCGATCAATCGGTTAGGGACTGTATGGAGTATCCCTTCCGCGTCCCTGATCTTCGTTTTGCGGATAGTCACAGATTCCACAACACCCTCAAGGGCGCCGGTCTTCACCGTGTACCCCACTCGGAAATCATCGTCGGCTATCAAAAAGACACCCGCTAGCAGATCCTGAGTCACAGAATTCATGCCAGATGCCAACGCCATGGCCACCAAGGCTACAGAACCCCCTAAAGCTAGAGATACCTGCTGCATTCCCAGGGAAGCTGTCGCTGCCGCCAAGACAAAAATCCAACCGACAAAACCCACAATGGATTGCAGCAAAGTAGCCAAGGTAGGGTCTATTCTAGTCATCTTGGTGGTCCTCGCCACCAGCATCCTCAATATCTTGACAATGATTGCACCTATCGCTATGGTCAATATGGCTCCAGGCATTTTGCTCAGATAACCGCCAATCTGCGACAAGGCCTGGCTATACCAGGCATCGGACATACTCATCACCTCTATAGTTCTACTATCTCCACCCACATCCGACCGCTAAAGGTCTCGCCCCCCGACAAGACAATTAGGCCTGTCTCTTCGTGTGGTAAATCTAGGTTAGGGGCATTGGTAACCCAAGTGTAAGGCTCCAAGCATACAAAAGGATCCTCTGGGCTTCTTCCCGTCCACACTACCCAATGCTTAAACTCAGAGCTCGCTCCGTATTTGACGCCCACTCCTGTACCATTATCTCGATATTCGGCTACAGAAGCACCATCGTGCAGCTCCAGATCCGTATATACGTCATCCAACATTACCGTCCCCAAGGCGATGGGTTGACGCAAGTCTTGTTTGCCGGATACCGGCAACCGGCGGCCGGTAGGAACGAGATTATCAAGCTCCCAGACCTTCGCTGCCGGCACCTTTACGGTGCATTCTGCCTTGGAGCTGGCCGATGACAAAGGCACGTTGAAATATGGATGAAAACCGATGCCGATTGGCATTGGCTCCGAGCCAAAATTCTCTACTTCCACTTCAAAATCTATTCTCGCGTCCTTTAGGGCAAAGGTCATCCTCAGCTCAAAGGAATGGGGATAGGATCGCTTTATGCTAGGATGCTCATCGGAACGGATGGCGGTAGTCACCGAGGCACGACCCTCAGTATCGGTGGCTACTACTTTCCAAGGTAGATTGTGCACAAGTCCATGAATATGATAGATGCCCGCCTCATTGATGTCAAAGACATAATCCCGCCCATTGAATGTAAACTTGCCTTTATCGATGCGATTGGGTGGCATGAGTATGGGGAAACCCCACCCCACTGATTTCTCCTTGAGATCCTCAAGGCTGCCCGGCGTACGCAGAATCTGCAACCCCTGCTGGGCTGACCCCAGGCTTACCAGGTTGCTACCCCATCCTACTGCAATGGTACCTTCCCAGCCCGAATCGTTGTCCTGCAACCGTACAGCCTCAAGGCCATGGAACTTACAAGTGTCTACGCAAAATCTAGGCATTAAAACCCCTCCCCGTTGTCTCTCAAAGAATAATTCCACTTACCAGGTCGCTATCCCTCTTCAATCGGCCCGCCCCGGTCTGGGCATGCAGGAATGTTCTCTTTGGAAACAGAACGTTTAGTATGGATGGAAATACCCATGTACAAGTACAGCCTTTGGACATGCGGGCCTATCGATGCACATCAAAATGTTAGTGAGGAGTGGTATTTCATGATCAAGATCGCCATGGTAGGCTGTGGAGGAATTGGTAATAACCATGCCAGGCAGCTTGCCCAAATCTCTGGTGCAAAGATTGCCGCCGCGGTAGATATCATACCGGAGCGGGCCGAAAAACTAGCAGATGCTGTCGGTTGCAGAGCTTTTACCGATTACCGGGAAGCCCTAGACCTAGTGGATGCAGTCTGGGTCTGTACCCCCCCTGATAGCCATGCGGAGATAACAATCAATTCACTGAATGCAGGAAAACATGTCTTTTGTGAAAAACCTATGGCCGTCTCTCTAGAAGAGGCTGATGCGATGATCGAAGCTGCCCAACAGAATGATAGACTACTGGGCATCGGCTATTGCCTACGCTTCTCCCCCTGGGCACAAATGTGTAAAGACATAGTTGCCAGGGGTGAAATAGGTGAGATTACCATGGCGTGGATTGCCCGCATGAGCCCCATCCCACCAACACCCTGGCTCAAGGACCAAGCAGCTAGCGGTGGAATGCTCACGGAACAAACCACTCACAACCTAGACTGGCTGCGGTTCGTGGTTGGAGAGGTAGAAGAGGTGACAGGTCTCGCCAAGACTGTCTTGCCAGACGCGACCATCAAGGATAACGTAGTCGGATTGCTCAAATTCGCCCAGGGGGGCATCGGACAAATCATGGCCTCCTGGTCGTCGGCAGCCAGTTGGCTAGAGTCTGGACTCCTTGGCACCAAAGGGGTACTGCGTACTGCCCAAGGTGGTGCCATTACCGTTCAACGGACCGGTGAGGACCCTAAGGTCTATGAGCCAGAGAATCTAGACATGTACCTAGAAGAAGACAGGATATTCATCGAAGCTATCAAAAATGACTCTGAATATCCCCTAGACCCAGAGGAAGCTAAGAAGAGTCTAGCAGTAAGTATTGCCATCTTAGAATCTGCTGAGAGTGGCAAACCTATAACTCTCTAGCTCACCAAGGGCACCGTAAATGGGGAGGCCCGGTTTCATGGAGTCTCCCCTTTCATTGCTAAGCTTCTACGATCTCGAAACTGTACTCCATCTCAGCGTTAAGTGAATGCGATACGGAACAGTATTTTTCATTGGAGAGCTGCACTGCTCTGGCCACACGGTCCTCGGCTAGACCTTTGCCGCTCACGATATAGTGAAGCTTAATGTGTATGAAACGGCGGGGGTGGTCTTCCGCCCGCTCCCCTGATATCTCGATCTTGAGACCTTCCACCGGTTGCTGCATTTTCTGGAGTATGCTGACAATGTCAATGCCTGTGCAACCACCAACAGCGGACAACAGTAACTCCGTGGGCCTGGCACCGAGATCATTGCCACCACGTTCCTGTGACACATCCATTGTCAGCGTATGTCCAGACTCTGTCTCCGCCCTAAACTCCATGCCTTCTACCCAACCGACCTCTATCCGCATACCTTGTCCTCCTCTTCATGAAATCCCATAGCATCTTCCTTTGAATCTAGTGTCATGATCAAGAAACGTATTTCTTAATGACCTGCATCAATTCATCAATGGCTGCATCACCTTGATCATGCTTAATGGCATCAGCAACGCATCCCCGTACATGTCCTTCCAGTAGGATCTGGCCCACACTGTTCAGCGCTGAACGGACAGCAGAAATCTGATTGAGCACATCAACGCAATACTTGTCTTCTTCAACCATTCTGCTGATTCCCCGAATCTGCCCTTCAATGCGACTTAGCCTTGAGAGTAAGTTCTTCTTCCGGCGGAGATCGGAATGCGGCATCTCGACAACCCCTTTCTCCATACTTATACCATACCCACCCACAGTATATCTCAAACACTAGAAAAGGGCTAGCATGGTGCGCCAGCCCTTATGCGCAGAGTTATGCTACTAATCTGTGAGCCAGGGGAACTCAGTGACCCTAAGGTTAGTGCATCCATAGGGAATCAGGGTGATCCTTTCAGCTTTTTCCTTGGACCGAGTCGGACTCTGGGGTATGGTGCCTGCCCAGTTGCCCTCCAGCCTCCACTCCGGTACGATCCGTCCCAGGCCTTTGAGTTCCACGGGAGCCCCTTCTGGGGAAAATGGCATTTGACCTATAGGCTTCCTAAGCACCTTGAGCGAGCGAGCGGGGTTTTCGACATCCACAATCAATCCGTAGTTCCACGGCGTCGTAGGATAAACCTCCCAATCAGCATGGGGCTGTATGCCACCGATATGCTTCCAGCTTTCTCCAATCTTGAGGCAATACACTAAAGGACCTCGGGTAACAGCCACAGAACCTTGGTAACGTCGCTCCACTTCTATCTCCATGGGGAGTGTAAGCTCCAGACGATCGCCAGGACGCCATTCCCGGACTATGGTAAAAAACGATCGGCAAGCCAAGGACTGAACTTCTCCATCAGGTAGCACCAAAGTTGCCCCTTGAGCCCATGCCGGTATCCTGAGGCTTAAGGGAAAGGTGACAGAACGGGCCGTCTGGATGGTAAGATTGACCTTTTCGTCAAAGGGGTAGTCCGTCTCTTCCACGATGCTTACTTCTTGCCCCGTCTCCCCTACCGTGGCTGTTACCTGTGAGGGGCCATATGCCACTGCAGCCAATCCGCCATCCCGAGTTCCCATCCACAGGCTGCTGACGAACTTCGGCCAGCCTTGATGCATATTGGCAGTGCAACAACCGAAATTCGGTTCCAGGCCAAAGATGTTGGCATCCGGTAGGTTGCTCCATTCCCGCTCCGCAATATTGCAGATAACTTGATTCGCCTGCTGGTCATACTGATGGGCCCACATATCCGGGGTGAAGGCAGCCGGCAACGCATTAAACGTAATCTCCTCCAACCGATCTCCCAGAGTGGGATCCCCCAAAATCGCCACCAATTGCTCCAAAGAAAACATGTATTCTACAACTGCACACAGCTCTGTTCCCCGGGACGGATTCTTACCCGCCAAATGCTCATCACCGGTGAAAATACCGGTTACTTGGCCATGGAAATTATCGAGATTCTCCAAGCCCTTGTAAACAGAGGCTTTGTGCCGATCTTCCCCGGACTGTCTGAATAATACACCCGGGGCCTTGAGCCCCATAGCGTTATTCACCACATGACTCTCTAAACTGATCGTGGTCTGCTTTCTCTTGTAGCGGAAGTTGGTGAAGTGATTCGCCCAATCATACCCTTGCTCACCGACTTTCTCCGCCAAGTCTAGCAGCCAATCCTCTTTGGTTCGTTCATGTAGCCACTGAAGGCTGAGGACAAAGTCCGCCCAGCGGAATTTGGCCCAAGATTCCAAAGGACGTTCCTCCAAATGCCTTTCCATGTAGCGGCAAAAATTCAGCATCACCGATATGACGCGGTCATCACCGGTGGCTTCATGATACTGAGTAAGCACCTTGAAAACAATGAACACCGGCCAGGGGTCATACTCTGGGTATTTGCGGTCCCCTAACACACCTTGAACAGGTCCAATCCAACCGCTCTCATCCTGGCCGGCAAGGAAAGCTTCCACCCATTCTTGCGCCTTGGCCTTTAGCCGGTCATCGTCCAGAAGGTAAGCTAGAGGTACCAAACCATCGGCATAGTAAGGGCCCCTTTCCCACCCTTCTTTGTCACCTCCAAACCATTGATTGTCTGGACCCACATCCTCCCAGAAATCATCAAGCCGTCCAGACAATCCGTCAGCTTGGATTTGAAGTTGCTGCCTGAGCCACCCCAACGGCCTCACATTACCCAAAGGTAACATAGTATATGCCTTAGGCCTCAACGGGCGCTGGGTATCCTTTGTCATATTACACCCTCCCTGAAAATCAACTCACCGTCACCATCGCCTCTCAGTCACTGAATTCTCTAGCACCCCCGGCAATCCTCCCGACCTAAGGATGTTCTGAATCAGGCAGCAAATACATGCTGGCCAATACGGTTGATCACAGGGCGACTGTAGATCCAGTGGGACGTTGTGCGAGCTGGGTTGTAAAAATACAACGCTCCGCCGCTGGGATCCCAGCCCCGGGCTGCCATTCTAGCCGCTTTAACGGCGGTATCGTTTGGAGGCAGACTGATCTGACCATCCCTGACAGTGCAAAATGCACCAGACTGGTAAATAACTTCCGCCAGGGAGTTGGGGAAACGTCCATCCCTTACACGATTGAGCAATACTGCCCCGATAGCCACCTGACCCTCTAGGGGTTCGCCTCGACCTTCCGCGTGGATTACCCGGGCCATTAGCCATACGTCCGCTTCGGAGGCATTTGGAGAATTAGTTACAGGAGCTGCTGGTGCGCTCATAACGGCATCTTCTTGAGCATTGATGTTAACTGTAGCGTTTTGGGCAGTCACCACCATCTTAGGAGGTTGCGCCTGGTTGCTTTCCTCAGTTGCAGCTCCCTTCCCAGGTTGCTGTACAGCATTACCATTCTGAAGACCGGCAATCTGCTTTTCTTGGGTGGTCCCATTACTAACTGTCATCGCTGGCATTACTGCCGCGGATATGGCCATCACACAGCTCACTGCCATAACGCTCAGAGCAAGAACTGATCCAACGAATTTGGTAGATTTTTCTTCAAGAAATAGCATACTACAACCCTCCCATATTGCTATTATATCCGTTCTGTGCAAAAACAGAGCGATGCCTATGGGCACCGCCCCGTCATTGTAGCTAATTATCTGTCATTTTTCAATAAGCAAAACCTGCCAATTGGCTACTTGAAAGTCAATACATTTGAATAGCCATCCGCGGCGCAAGGAAATACAGATACGTCTCCTGCACCGGCTGCCGGAAAATCATCTCCACAGCTTGGCGATAGTGTTCAATCTGTACCCGGTAATTCCAAGCAGCTTGTGAGGCATTCGCTTCCGTAACAGCATCTGTCTTGAAATCGATGAGAAGCAAGCCACGGGGCTCTTCCACGAGACAATCTATGACGCCTTGCACAATGATCTGCTCTGCAGAGCCGCCATCTAGTATTCGAGCCGGGACAGTCATGGTAAAGGGAAACTCTCTCCAGACAGCTTCGGGATCGGCCAATAACCGCCGACCAAGGGCGCTTTGAAAGAAGACTTGTATGCTGCCAATGTCTATGGCTCTCAATTGTTCCTCGGTAAGAAGCCTCCGTTCCACGAGACGCATGGCCTCATCTTGGAGTGTTTCTGTTTTGCTTAAGTCTTTAGCGAGATCCAAGTGCTGCAGCAAAGTATGGGTCCAGATACCCTTTTCAATGGCGCTGAACCGCTCTTTCTCCGCTAGTATTAATCTGGGCCGCCTGGCCACATGTTGACTTCTGGTATGTCTGGATCCGTCAGCAGCTGCCTCAAAGAAAGCACTTGCTGTCTCACTTACGGCCGGTTCTGGCCATCTCTTCAGCTCTGTTACTGAAAGCTTGGCCGGTAAGTCCACTGCACTATGATATGGATATTGCCAGAGTAATCTCCGTGATACATTCTGACTAAACTTTTCATTCGCTTTCACAGAGTCGATTGGTTGGAGTTTTTCAATCTTTCCCCACAAGGCAGGATCCCGATCTTCTGGTGCCCGGTTGGGCTCGAACCAAGCTAGCGATTTCGAGCATCCCTCGAGCCAGACTAGCCATCTGGAAGCATCCTCTACTGTGATGGTATCCTGAGGCAGTGTCGGCTCATCACCGTCTCCATGGATGATGGGAGAACCGTCTCTATGACGACACAGAGCCGGCCCAAGCCAATCAAGATAGCTCTTAGCAGACATTAGCAGATCATCGGGTAGCACCCAACCCTCAACCGCAGCAGCCCTTTTCCAACTAGAACAAACCTTATCCAAACTCCCTTGGCTTCCCACCAAAATCAGCATCTCTCTAGCCCGGGTCATGGCCACATAGAGTATGCGCATTTCCTCCGCCAAGGTATCTCGGTTGAGGCGTCCTTTTATCACTTGATGGGATAGAGAGCTATACCTAGTCCGCTCATCGGGGTCTATGATCTGCACACCTAAGCCTAGCTCTTTGTGGAGCAAAATACTTTTCTTTTGGTCTTCGAGGTTGAAACCTTTGCCTAGATCCGCAAGGAACACAACGGGAAACTCCAAGCCCTTGCTTTTGTGCATGCTCATGACCCGCACAACGTCTTCGCCCTCCCCTAAGGGCTTGACCTCGCCTAAATCGTCATCGGCCTGCAGTCTCTCCAAAAACCTCACAAACCGAGATAAGCCCTTCCTTGCGAACTGGTCAAACTCCCGGGCTCGATCATACAAGCCTCGCAAATTAGCCTGCCTTTGCTCACCCTTTGGCATAGACCCGGCGTAATCATAGAACCCGGTTTCTTGGTACAAGTACCAAATTAACTGGCTCAAAGGCAAGCGGCGAGCAGCGGTCCGCCATCTATCTAAGCAATCCAAAATCATCTGTAGCCTATCTCCTAACCCATCGCCTCGTTCAGATGCAGCCATCAGTGCCCAATAGAAGCTTTCCTTGGGCCCTGCCAGGCGGATAGAAGCCAATTCGTTGGAAGACAAACCAAACCACGGTGCCCGTAGAACCGCTGCCAGAGGGATATCCTGCTGGGGGTTATCTAGAACCTGCAAAAGGGCAATCATGAGCCTAATCTCCACTGCAGCAAAATACCCTGTACCTAGATCGGCATAGGCAGGAATGCCTGCCTGGCGGAAAATTTCCATGATTTGATTGGCACGGTTCTTTACTGACCGGAGCAAGACCACTATGTCTCGGTAATGAACAGGGCGATATGCCTTTAAAGACTTGTCCCAAACGACGGCGGGAGCCTTGGGAGCTTGTCCTTCTGCACCTGGCGAACCGTTCACCAACCGGTGAATCCGGCATGCCATCAACCAAGCTTCCTTCTCTAGCTGCTCCAGCTCGGCGGTATCGTCGTCAAATGGTTCTAACTCTTCATTCTCATCAATGTCATCTGCGGCTTCTGGCTGTACCTGGGAGTCCAGCACATAGACTTCCAGGCGTATATCTTGCGTTTCCCCGAGGATAGAGGATGGTTCTTGTAGAAGCATCTCCCTTGTCGCTGCCACTTCCACCATCTCCGGCACCAAATCTGGATAGTTGGCTCCATACTTCAATTCTGCTTCTCTATCGTAGACCATGCCGGCAATACTATCACTCATCAGTTGTCGGAAGATGTAGTTTACCCCATGGATGATTTCCTGGCGACAACGGAAGTTCATGGCCAGATGGATTTTTCTCTGTTTTGCTCCCTCGTCCGGAGAAAACCTATGGTACTTGTCCAAGAAGAGAGCCGGTTCAGTCAGGCGAAACCCGTAAATGCTCTGCTTGATATCACCCACCATGAACCGAGGTGTACTGCCCTGCCCTTCCCCATGGGCACCGGCGATCATGGCCAGAATGCAATCTTGAACACCATTGGTATCTTGATACTCATCGATGAGTACCTCATCAAACTGTTGCTGCAGCTCTAGAGCTACTGAAGAGGGGCTAAAGCCTCCCTCGGGATGAGGATCTCCAAGGAGTTTGAGAGCGAGCTGCTCTAGGTCGGCAAAATCCAGTGTGCCCTGTCTTGCCTTGGCTCTTGTATATTCAGCCCTAAAACTATCTACCAGACGAAACGTCACCCGGATAATCGGTATGATAGCCTCTAGCTCCCTCATGATATCAGCCTCGCTACGGGAGAGAAAGTCCTTCTGTAGGGCTGTTAATTGTCTCTTGCCATCATCTCTAAGCTTCTGACAGCGCTCTTTTAGGGTCTCGTCAAAGCCCATTGTTTTCCGAATGGAGGGAAGTCGCCCAAAGGGGCTCTCCCAGTGAACCAGGGCATCCCAGTTCCGGTTGCCCGCCATCTCCAACAGATTCTCCAGAGCTTGGATCTCTGTCTTTAAGCTTTCGGCATAGGGTTCTGGACCGTTGGGTAAATAACACAGCTCCAAGGCCTGCTCAAGCACACTTAAGATCTGCCTGATCTTAAGCACTACTTGTCTTTCGGCCTCCAGCATCAAAGGTAGCTCCCAGAGTTCATGACAAGAACTCGGCAAGCAAGCTCGCAAAACGGACTGCTGCCAATTGGCAGGTTCAGGTAGACTCATCTCAAAATCATATAGCCGTAAAACTAGTTCCCTTACCGCCCCATCGCCATCTTTCCCACCATATGCATCGATAAACCGCAACACATTAGGCTCCGCAGACTTGTAGAAGCCATCGAGTACTATGTCCATAATCTCGGATTTCAGTAAGTTTGCCTCTGGCTCAGTCATGATCCGAAAACCAGGGTCTAGACCCAGATGGTAGAAATGCTGCCTAAGCAGGCGAGAGCAAAAAGCGTGGATCGTAGAAATCGAAGCTAAGGGTAGGTGCAACAGCTGCCGCTCGAGCCTTTCATTGTCTGGGTCTTCTCGCAGATTGTTCTCTAGAGCTTCCCGAATCCTTTGCCGCATCTCGGCAGCGGCAGCCTCGGTAAATGTCACCACCAGCAGGCGCTCCATCTCGAAACCATCATCTTCACTGAGGATGCCTTGAATCACCCGCTCCACCAAGACAGCAGTCTTGCCTGCTCCTGCTCCCGCTGCTACCAATATATCGCATCCTCTGGTGTGAATGGCATCACTTTGCTCCGGTGTCCAAGTTATGCTGGGTGCAGTCATCGGTGACTGTTCAGCGGCTGTATCCTTTAGGCGAGTGTTCTCAAGGTCCCTAGCCTCCACTTTTCTTGTCGCCTTATCCATGTCTATGGCCCTCCTTTTTCCCAGCTACCGGTTCCGTCTGCTCATCTTCGCAGATGGCCATCTCCATAGATTGTAAAGCATCTTCTTCAGACATGTCGGGAATGTACCGATACCTGCAACCCGGTACCCCTAGCTCAAATCGACAAAGGGCCGTGAACTCGCAATATGTACAGGCTCTGTCCTTCTTTCGCCGATAGGGTGTTATCGCCACCGTCCCCTGTAAAATCTGTTCTGCCAGCTTTCGAATCCTGTGTTTCGTATAAGCTACTAAGATGTCCATTTCCTCGGCTGTGTATGCAGAAGAAGCGCGATAGACGCCGTTCTTGCCTTTACCTATCGGCAAAAGCTTCGACCAGCCACTCAGCTCCTCTTCCATCAAGTCTATGACATCAAGATCATTTAGCACTACACCCCTCATCTTGTACTCCGCCAGGAGTTTATCTTCTAGGGCCTCGGCATCCATGGAGGAATCTCGGTTAATTAAAGGCTCCTGCAAAAAAAGATACAAGGCTCCGGCCGGGACCAATTGCCCTTCGCCCAGGACATTCCTAAGTAGCCACTTTCCATTTTCCAGCGCTACCCCCAAATAGGCCAATAACTGCAGGGAAAAACCTTCATAGACATCGGCCAGGCTGAAGTGCCTGCCTCCCCGCTTAAAATCTATGACTCGTAGATACAGCTTGTCCTCCAATCTGGCAGCCTCAATTCGGTCGATGCGGCCGCGCAAATAAACAGATCTCCCCTTGGATATGGATATCTGCCACGGGGGTAAACCCGATGAAATACCAAAGGCGACTTCCTCAGACACAGGCCTAAATGCACCCCGCCGGGCATGCTCTGCCAAAATCCCTGCTATTCGTTGGAAACCTCTCATCAAGCGGTTGACTCTATAGTCGTAGCTCTCTAGGCCAGAGCTGAAGGCACCTGCGTGCTCACGGACTGTGGCCTGCCAAACTTCCTGTGACAGTTCCTGCAATTTTGCATCATCCAAAGCTGCCAGATCCAGTCCTTCTTGATGCAGTCGATGGCTAAACCGGGCCAGGGCATCGTGCCACAACAACCCCTCCAAACGAGCGTCCCAAGCTAATGCATCCCGTTCCTCCAAACGCAAGATTGCCCTGGCAAAAAACTCAAAAGGACAGCGGGCTGCCGCCTCTAGATAGTGGACATTGGTAATAAGGTCAGCTCCAAAGAGCTCCTTGATCATGGTGGGACTGAGTTGTAGAGCCTGGTTGGTATAGGTAAAACCAGCCAAACAGCGTTGAAGAGCGGCTCTGCCATCTTCGTCCTCAGCCAGCCAATTATATAGGAGAAGTACCCCGTTTCGCCAATCGTTCTCTACCGGCCGAATTAACCCATCTTTCCGGGCCCGCAGATACTTCGCCACCATGCTGGCTGCATCCGATATACTGGCAGGCAGCAACAAATCAGAGAGAGAATCATCCTGATGCCCATCATTCCCAGAATCCACGGGGGGGAATACCTTCAATAGATCTTTGGTAATCGGAGCAGGCTCTAAGGCTCTGCCTTCACCATCCGCCATGGAATAAGTGATCAAGATGCGCTCTTGCGCCCTAGTAAAAAGCGAATACCAAAATAAGGGCTCCCACTGCATTTGACCTTCCCTAAGAGGCGATAAAGGCCATCCCTGAGATTGGAGCACCAATCGTTCTCCATCGTTTAAGATAGTATCCTCCCCGTCACCCACCTTGAGGTGCTTCTCATCAGCCCCCATTACCACCAATACTTTGACCTCAGAATTAATTAGCCGAGCGGGAGTAGTAATAAGCACTTGATCTAATCCCTGGGGGGAGGTGCTAAGATATAGACTGTCTAGGCTAGCCTGGAGCAAGGCAGCAAACTCATCCCATAGAAGCAGCGTATCACCGAGACCCTGAATGAAGCTGTCAACCAAATCCACCCAGTGGTTCCATACTCTTATGTGATCCACATAGGCCCCTACCCCCGAAAACGCGCATGAAGACCAGACATCGGATTCTGCTTCCCTCGCCCAAAAATCAAGTCTTTCCGGTATACCAGCTTGCTCCAGCAAGAGCCACATCGCCATCATCAGACGCCGACCTGGTACCGGTTTATCCTGGGCCGGCCGGATCTTTTCATTGAAGTTCGCAAACAGCTTCAGCCATCTAACCACACTGGATTCTAAGCCAAGCTCCCTCTCAATGGCAGCCCAAGTGTTTTCATCGAGCCAAAGAGATCCTTTTATGCCCCGGGCTAGAGCATAGTTTTCCAGAGAGTCAACCTCGACGCGGCTTATCTGCACCAGATCGGATTTCAAAAGCTGTATTAGTGGCTCTGATTTCCAATCGGTAGATGCCGCCTCTAGCAAACCGCTAAGGAAAACCATCAAAGGATGCCAATGTATCGATTGGGGCCGATCTAGGAAGAAGGGTACTTCCCATTCAAGCAGGAGATTTGCCAAAAGCTCACCATAGAGGTCCATACTAGAAAGTGCCACCGCCATCTCCCGCCACCTAACACCATGGTCACGAGCTTGTTCCAGAAGAAAGCGTGCCACACGCATAGCTTCGCCGCTATAGTTAGGTGCAGCAATTACCTTTATGTCATCATTGTGCTTTGCATATGGCTCACGTTCTCGGCTAGGATAGCGTAGCTGTCCCTCGAGATAGGCCAATACCTCAGATGATCTAAAACGGGTAAGATTTCTAGGCTTAGTTAATGTCTCAGCAGAGGAGTCTGATGAATTAATCGCTCTATCAGGGCTAAGGTCCTCTACCTGATAGGGCACATTCAGCTTTTCGGCCAGCCCTATGAGTTCTTCGAAGACTGCCTGGCAATGGGCAAACGTCCCCTCCCCTCCGTTGCCCATCATATCCATATCCAACCGTAAAGTAACAGCTATGTTTTTTGCTTTCAGCAGCAAGGCCGCCAAGATCTGAAGTTCTGCTCCTTCAAATTTGTGAAAACCATCGACCCATACCTGGGCGCCTTCCAGAGAGCTCGACTTGCCTATCGCTCTGGCAGCTTCTCTCCAGCACCAACTATCATCAACCAGGCCCCGCTGATCGAGCTCTGTTTGGTAAAGATTCAAAATCAGGCGTAAGTCATGGGCTTTGTCTGCTACCTCCGACTCGCCTCCATGAAGCGCCCCATCTAGCTTGAGATTGCCTTCTCTCCCTTTGAGATGACCCTGTTGCCTATCAATAGTCAAAGACGGGACTTCCCGGTTGGCCTGCTGCAGCTCCGCCATTGTTCGACTGAGCTTATCCACAAAGCCTGGGTGGTGGGTGACACCTTGAAACACCGTCAATTCATCACAATGGGCCTGGAGCAAGCCAGCCAATAGCAATTTGCGGCCTACATCCGTTAGGGGTGGCTCCGCCAACCCTCCAACATTTTGTAGAATCTGCCAGCGCAGGCGGCGAAACCCCAGTACTTGGGCTCGATGAATCGCTTTGAGCCCCGCCTGCTTAAGGAGAGCTCTTTCCATGGAAATGCTGATCTCTTCTGGCACTAGTAGAAGCAGCGGAGGCCCTAGGGGATCTTGCTGAAGCTCCCAACAGATCTCCTCCAGGCATAGGTGAGTTTTCCCTGTACCAGCCCTCCCAACAATAAGCCGCAACATGTGCTTCCTCCTTTGCACCTATCCCTTTTCTCTTAGTTTTGCCGCGGCCGACATTAATCCCTGCCGACAAGGGTTTTCATCACTCTTGGAGAAATGGCCTGATGGGAGGTTACCACCATGCGATGGAAAATTCATGTACTCTATACAGAAAGTGCGTCCCTAGAGGAGCTCAGACCCATCTTTGATAGACTGCCACAGCCCAGTCCAAAAGACCGTATCGCCATTAAGCCCAATCTGGTCGTACCCAAACCACATACTTCAGGGGCCACGACCGATCCGGCTCTAGTAGAATGTATCGTTGCCTATCTCCAAGAGAAAGGACACAGCGATATAAGGATCATGGAAAGCTCCGGTGTAGGTGAAAGCACAAGCCAAGCCTTTCGAGTATGTGGCTATGAGGCGCTTAGCCGAAAATACAATGTGCCTTTGGTTGATCTCAAAAAGGACAAGTCCGTTAAGCAGTCCATTGGAGATATCGATATACAGATTTGTCAAGAGGTAGCGGCCACTGATTTCCTGATCAATGTGCCAGTTCTCAAAGCCCACTGTCAAACCAGACTTACCTGTGCACTGAAAAACCTCAAAGGTTGTATTCCCGATAGAGAAAAAAGACGCTTTCACGCCTTAGGCCTGCATAAACCAATTGCAGCGTTAAACAAGGCCATCCGGACTGATTGGATCATCGTCGATGGAATCATCGGTGATCTCACCTTCGAAGAGGGTGGAACACCTATCAATATGGGTAGAATCATCGCCGGCACCGACCCTGTTCTCCTGGATACATATGCTTTGCATCTTTTAGGATACGAACTCCATGATGTTCCATATGTGTCTCTAGCCGCCGCCTTGGGTGCTGGCGCAACGGACCTAAGCAAGGCTAGCATAATCGAGTATCTTAAGGGGGATCGACCACCAATAGCTCCCCAACCCGCCAATCCCCTTACTCATCGATATGCTATCTATATCGATGAACGGGAGGCATGTTCGGCGTGCTATGGTAGCCTTATCTATGCCCTAAGGCGATATGAAGAGCTCCACGGAACTCTACCGCCGCCTACTCGGATAGCCATTGGACAAGGCTTTAACCCTCCCAAAAGTGGTGCCCTTAATCGAGTCACTACCTCAAATCAAGCCATACTGGGCGTGGGGCGCTGTACGCAAGCAGCCTTTCAGCGCCATGTCCCTGGTTGCCCGCCTACAGCCAAAAGTGTTCTGGCTCATTTGGTAAAGTGGCTCTAAACTGCTATCTCATTGCGCTCCTGCAAAGCCCTGGTTTGAAAAAGCCGGGTCTTGCCATTTATAGCCATTTCTGCAAGAATTCCAAGATAGTTTGCCGCATAGCCGCCGTCTCAAAATGACCTGTGTCATATCGGATGAGACGCCAAGCGTCATGGGCATCATGCTCTTCATAGACTCGCCTGAGCTCCTCATCGATTCTGTCTAGTCCTGCCGGCGGAGTCAGGGGATCATGGTTCCCCGCCAGACCTAGGTGGGGTCTGGGTGCAATCAAAGCATTGATCGAGGCTGTGGTAAAGTGCTTCAACAGTCCTGGAACGTAATAGTAGAGTCCGTGACCATCTAACCCACGGGCCTCGATTAGGGCCTGGAAATCCGTCAGGCAACAGATATCTATGCAGACCTTGATGCGTGTGTCTAGAGCCGCTACCCACCAAGCCATAGTACTACCCATGGATATGCCTAGAGTCCCGATGCGGTTTCCATCAACATCGGAGCGAGTAAGTAAGTAGTCAACGGCCTTGAGACTGTCATAAACCATGTGCCCCCACAGCACTTTGCCCTGCCATAAAAACTCCTTAAAGAGCTCAGACTCTGTCCTTCCGCGTCTTTCGCCAAAGTTCCAAGCATCAATGGCCAGCGACCCCCAACCACGCTGAGCCAAAGCTTCGGCATAGGGCGGGTCACATAGATATTCTCGACCTAGTATCAGCTCATCCTTACCTAAGCGATAGTTGCCCCCGTGGGAGTGGTTGAACAATATGACTGGAAAGTGTCCGTTCCGAGATGCAGGTCTAGTAAAATATGCCGGTACGAGCTCCAACCCGTTTAGGTCCAAAAGCAGGGTTTCAAGAACGTAAGTGCCACGGTTTTCCTCGGATATTTTCTGTCCTGATGCTTCTCTATCTCGGGGAGGTAGATCTCCCAGGAGTCCGTACAACTTTCTTCGCTGACTCTCCTGACTTGGTCCATTAGCCGCCATAGTAGATCCTCCTTTGGGATACTTCACCAGCTGCCTCCTTGAGCACCTGATCCTACTATGGCCCTTCGGCAACAACGGACTAACACCTTTCTATTACCATCTGGAAACCTGAATCTAAAGAATGCGGATGGATAAACACGGGAGTCTGCTATTTGGACAGCTGTGGAGTGATAGTCTGACGGAGGCTCTGGACAGCCAAAGATAGAAGATAAGCCACACCAGCTATTACCACTATGGTTGCACCCGTCGGCAAATCTAGCATATAGGATACGGCCAATCCGGTGCCATTAAAAATGAGCCCCAACACCGTAGCCAGCACCATCATCCGTGCTAGATTGCCCACATAGTGGCGGGCGATGGCCGGGGGTAATGTGAGTAAAGCTATGACTAAAATGAGGCCTACGATTTTGATCAGGATAACTACAGTCAAGGCAATCAAGATGAGTAGTAATAGATGCAGGGCCTCCACTGGTAAGCCCCGCAACCGAGCATGCTCCTCATCGAAGACTACGGCAAGCAAATGATTGTATAAAAGCGCAACGGTTAGAACAATGAACCCATCAAGGGCAGCGATGAGCAATAGATCATCAGCTGATACCATTAGTATATTCCCAAACAAAAACGTCATTAAGTCTACATTATAACCAGGAGTGCGGGAAATAAACAGTATACCGACTGCCATTCCTATGGCCCATAGTGCACCGATCACGGTATCTTCATGCTGCCGTGCCCGCAGGCTAACCAAACCAATGATAATAGCCGCAATAACAGCTGAGACAACGGCACCCTTGGTTGGGTTGAGGCCATAGTAGTACGCTATACCCATTCCGCCTAAAATGGTATGGGATATGCCCCCTGTGATAAACGAGACGCGTCTGACTACAACATAGGTGCCGGCCAATCCCCCGGCTATGCTCGCCAATACTCCCGCCAACAATGCATGCTGCAGGAATGTATAATTGCCTAGGGCCGTGAGAAACTCTCGCATTGTGGAATCACCCTCCGTAATATGTGGGCGTATGAGCCTCTAGCTGCCCATTAACGTATACCAGACGGTCTACGCACTCATCTAGTAGCTCAAGGTCATGAGAAACCATAACGATGGTGATACGTCGGCGCAGTTCTCGGAGTAGGCGGGCTATCTCCTTCTCCGCAACCTTGTCAACGCTAGCCGTAGGTTCGTCCAGAATCAGCAGCCTGGGCCTAGTAGCCAACGCCCGGGCCAAAAGCACTCTCTGTTGCTGTCCTTCGGAGAGGCTTCCTAACCTGCGGTTTGTCAAAGACCATACTCCCACATCCTCCATGGTTTCCCGGACCACTTGTCTATCAGCCTTGCTGTAGCTGGGAAATAGCTTGCCTAAGCCCAGGCGTCCCATGAGCACCACTTCCGAAGCCGTAATGGGAAACGTACGATCAAAACCTGCATATTGTGGTACGTAACCTATCTCCTTGGTAATCCGTGCAGGGGGTTTGCCGAAAATTGCAATCCGGCCCTCCTTAGGCACAAGCAGTCCCAAAATCAACTTGAGCAAAGTTGTCTTTCCGCCTCCGTTAGGGCCGACAATACCCAAAGACTCACCTTCTCTTACGATTAGGTTAATATCCCGAAGGGCAGTATTCGGTCCGTAACTGAAAGTGACATGGGTAATCTCAATGGCATTATCCACAATGCTCACCTTGCTTCTGCGCCAATGGCTTCAGCCATGACGACCAGGTTAGTCAAATAATCCTCCGCAAGAGGATCTAGCTGCACGACCCGTCCACTCACCGCCTTGGCGATAGTCTCCGCTGGCTTCGTGTTGAACTGACTTTGCACAAAGATCACTTTGATATTGTCTCGGTGAGCTTGATCGATGATGCGAGCCAGTTCCTTAGCACTTGGTTCCTTGCCCTCTACTTCAATGGGAATCTGCTGCAATCCATACTCATCAGCAAAATAGCCCCAGGCGGGATGAAAAACCATAAATTTCCGTCCTCGGCCATTGCCGATGATGGAGCGGATTTGCTGGTCTATGGCCTCCAAATCCTTTACGAATAACTGATAGTTTTCCAGATATGTCGCAGCTTCGTCGGGGTTTAGATCAACCAAAGCTAAATAGATTGTCTCAGCCTGCTTCTTGACAAGGCGAGGACTCAGCCAGATGTGGGGGTCCGGCATCGCCTTCTCCTTGTCCATCCCATGCGGACCATGGGCATGACCCTCAATAGCCCTAAGCGTGATCCCTTCTCTGGTATCTACTATGGCCAAGTTAGGCTGATTTTGTCTAAGCCTGCTCAGCCAGGCTGCTTCAAAGGGAACCCCGATGCGAAAATAGGCCTTAGCTTCGGATAACTCCGCCATTTGCCTTGGAGATGGCTCATAGGTGACCGGGTCAGCTCCCGGTTTGACCATCACGGAAACCTTAACAGTTTCTCCTGCAACCCGCTCGACAAAATACTTCTGGGGCGGGATGCTGACGAAAACCGATAGAGACTCCCTAGCTTCGCCCGCTCCCACACCGGCAAGAAACAAACATACAACAAGCAAAATGTCCGTTAGCCACCGCCGTTGAGCCACTACAACATCCCCCCGATACTAATGCACCGCCCAAATGAAGTCGAATGTCTTCACAAATACGTAGGGCCCATCGACCCAGTACCGATTGACCGGCTTTATCGCCGCCTGCACACGATGGATCACGGGCCCTTCTATTGGTAGTAGTTATGATCATGCACCGAGATTACTCCATAGAAATGAGGGGTTTCTTGCTATCTACAGTTTGTGCCTCTCGGGCCAGGACAATAACCTGTTGGCTGGATATCTTCACCCAGCCGCCAAACACCTGAAAACGCTTCTCCGTCTCGCCTTTCCCTGCCCGAATCTCGCCATCTTTTAGGGTAGTAACTAAAGGAATGTGGCCTGGGTATACCGCCAACTGCCCCTCACTGCCTGGCAATACCACCATTGCCACGGAATCGTCCAAGAGCTCGTTGTGGGGTGTAACAATTCTTAACCGCAAGCCTGCCACTAGTTAGCCCTTCCTCTCTCCACAGCTTCATCGATGGTACCAACCATGTAAAATGCCGCTTCTGGCAGATCGTCATGTTTTCCTTCGAGAATCTCTTTAAAGCCCCGTATGGTCTCTTGTACTGGTACATATCTACCACCTTGGCCAGTAAAGGCCTCTGCAACAAACAGGGGTTGAGATAGAAAACGCTGGATCTTCCTGGCTCGGGATACCGTTAGCTTATCCTCATCGGACAGCTCATCCATACCCAGGATCGCGATAATATCCTGTAAATCCGTATACCGCTGTAGTACTTCCTGAACCTGTCGGGCTACCCGATAGTGCTCCTCCCCCACATGGCGGGGATCTAGCGCCCGCGAGGTGGAAGCCAGAGGATCCACAGCGGGATAAATGCCTAGCTCGGCGATGCTCCGCTCCAGATTAGTCGTGGCGTCCAAGTGAGCAAAGGTAGTAGCCGGTGCCGGGTCAGTATAGTCATCAGCCGGTACATAGATAGCCTGGATAGAGGTAATAGAGCCTTTGCGAGTAGAAGTAATGCGCTCCTGTAATGCCCCTACCTCGTTGGCGAGAGTTGGCTGGTAACCAACAGCCGATGGCATGCGGCCTAGAAGAGCCGATACCTCTGAACCGGCCTGAATAAAGCGGAAGATATTATCGACGAACAGCAATACGTCCTGTCCCGCCACATCCCGGAAATACTCAGCCATAGTCAATCCAGTCAGCCCTACCCGCAACCGTGCACCGGGAGGCTCGTTCATTTGTCCATAGACCAAAGCTGTCTTCTCTAGCACGCCAGAGTCTTTCATCTCCAGCCACAGCTCGTTACCTTCCCTAGTGCGCTCACCAACACCGGCAAATACTGATACACCACCGTGTTCCGTAGCGATATTGCGGATCAGCTCCATGATGAGCACCGTCTTGCCTACACCAGCACCACCGAAAAGGCCCACCTTACCGCCTTTAGAGTAAGGTGCCAAAAGATCAATGACTTTAATCCCTGTCTCCAAAATTTCTACATCTGTACTCTGGTCCACCAACAGAGGCGCTGGACGGTGGATAGGCATGTCCTGTTCCGCCGCTACCTCACCTAGCCCATCTATGGGCTGCCCCAAGACGTTGAAAATCCGTCCGAGGGTGGCCTCACCTACCGGAACCCTAATAGGCTCGTGGGTATCTTGAACCTCCATACCGCGGACCAAACCATCGGTAGCCGACATGGCTACACAGCGAGCAGCATTGTTGCCTAAATGCTGTAAGACTTCTATGACTAAACCTGTATTGGTTACTACTAGAGCACTGTAGAGTCGGGGAAGCTTCCCTTCCTCGAACTCCACATCAACTACAGGTCCAACAACCTGCAAAATCTTCCCATGGTTATCCATAGTGCCTTCCTCCCTAGCGCAGCGCCTCAGCACCACCTACAATTTCTGCGATTTCCTGAGTGATACTGGCCTGCCGTGCCTGGTTGTACTGCAGGGTCAATTCCTTGATCATCTTATCTGCGTTGTCGGTGGCGGCATCCATGGCTACCATCCTGGCTGCTAGCTCACTGGCTTTGCCTTCCAATAAACCATTGTAGATCAAGGATGTTACATAATGATGTACAAGTTTCCCGAAAACTGCTTCCTCCGAGGGCTCCCACAATAGATCCTGTCCGGCCTTGCTCGTATGGAATTCATCCAATGGCAATAGCTTAACCGTTCTCACTTCGCGGCTCAGCACATTGATAAACCGAGTGTAGAGCAATTGGATCTCCTTTATCTCTCCCGTTACAAAAAGAGGGAACACATAGTCGGCTATCCTCTCGGCCTGGTCGGGAGTGGGTAAATCGCCGCTTTCCTCGTAGTAGTCAACGGAAATCCCTCTAAATTGCAGCTGGCTATATAACCGCCGTCCCGTAACAACGTGTACACCCTGCCCTGCTCCCTCTGATTCGAGAAAATGGCGCAAAATATTTGCATTATAGGGGCCACACAATCCCTTATCGGCGCCTACTACCACATAGCAACTCGCACCGTGTTCCCGGGGCTGCCAAAATGGACTGCTCACTTGATGGCTGCCGATCTCCTGGAGTGCGTCCCAAACCGCAGCGGTGAAAGCTCGATTGGTTTCAGCACTAGTTTGGGCCTTGCGGAGCCGGGAAGCAGCGATCATATTCATGGCCCTAGTTATCTTCTGAGTGCTTTCTACACTCTTGATCCGGCGCCGGATATCCCGCATTGACCCCATATCTACTTGCCTCCCCAGATAGAACCTGCATAGGTCTCGATGGCCTTCTTGAGCTTGGCCTCAGTCTCATCAGAGAGGTCTTCCGTGGTCCGGATCGTCTCCGGAATGTCGGGATGGTTGGAGTGAATGTAACTCACCAACCCGGTGACAAACTCACCCACCTGATGGACCTGCACTTGATCCGCATAGCCATTTATCCCAGCGTAGAGCTGAATCACCTGGTCTTCCACGGCCATAGGCTCATATTGGCCTTGCTTGAGCACCTCTAACAATCGCTCACCTCGATGCAAACGATTCCTAGTGCTCTTATCTAGGTCTGAGCCAAACTGTGCAAAAGCTTCTAGCTCTCTATACTGAGCAAGGTCCAATCGCAGTCTGCCAGCCACCTTTTTCATCGCCTTGGTTTGGGCAGCACCACCCACCCGGGAAACAGATAATCCAGCGTTGACTGCGGGCCGTTGCCCCGCGAAGAACAAATCGCTCTCTAGATAAATCTGACCATCGGTAATGCTGATCACATTAGTAGGAATATAGGCGGACAAGTCACCAGCCTGGGTCTCAATGATGGGCAAGGCAGTTAGAGAACCACCACCCAACTCATCACTGAGTTTTGACGCTCGCTCCAACAAGCGCGAATGTAGGTAAAACACATCACCGGGATAAGCTTCCCTACCCGGCGGCCGCCGCAGCAGTAAGGACATGGCCCGGTAGGCTACCGCATGTTTGGACAGATCATCATAAACAACCAAGGCGTGTTTCCCATTAAACATGAATTCCTCGCCCATGGCAGCTCCGGCATAGGGAGCAATATATTGTAGTGGTGCAGGGTCACTGGCCCCAGCCGCAACAACGGTGGTGTAGCTCATGGCCCCAGCTTCTTCAAAAGTACGCACAATCTGTGCTATCGTAGATTGCTTCTGGCCGATAGCCACGTAAATACAATAAACATCAGTATCCTTCTGGTTAAGAATGGTATCAATGGCAATGGCGGTCTTTCCAGTTTGGCGATCCCCAATAATCAGTTCCCTTTGGCCCCGACCAATGGGAATCATGGAGTCAATGACCTTAAGCCCTGTCTGAAGTGGCTCTATGACCGGCTGTCTTTCTACCACACCGGTGGCGATAATCTCTAAGGGGCGCCGCTTTTCACTGGTAATGGCTCCCCGGCCATCTAGCGCTCTCCCCAAGGGATCCACGACACGGCCCAAAAGGCCGTCTCCCACTGGCACATCCGCTACTCTGCCGGTGCGCCTCGCTGTGTCACCTTCTCTGATCTTGTCATCTCCACCAAATAGTACACATCCTACACTATCTTCCTCTAAGTTCAGGGCCAATCCAGTAACACCATTACCAAAATCTACGAGCTCATTGAACATCACATTGTCCAGCCCATAGACTCGGGCAATACCGTCTCCTACCTGCACGACAATTCCTGTTTCGGCAACTTCCAGTCTCTTTTCAAAGGCCTCTAACTCCATGGCTAGGACCTTTTCGACTTCCTTTGTTCGTAATTTCATGTTCCGATGCCTCCGCCCAAACGTCTGTTAATCTGATGGAGCATGGTGCGTACACTGCCGTCATACACCATGCCTTCATGGCGGATCACCAATCCACCTATGATATCCGGATCGACAACGGTCTTAGCCACAACACGCTTTGCAAGCTTCTTTTCGAGATCTTGAAGCAATTTCTCCAGAGCCGATTCCTGCAAAGCTATAGCTGTAGTCAGCTCAATTTCGGCAATCCCCTGCTCATCTCGATACCTCGTGCCAAACCATCTTTGGATATCACTGAGTATGGTCGTCCGGCCCTCATCTACCAAGTAGTAAAGCAGACGTTGTACCCATAGACCACACTCTCCGAGATGGGTATCGATCATGGTTTTCTTTTCTTCTCGAGAAATCCCAGGGTGATTCAAAAGCCTCCCCAACACTGGCTGCTCAGCTAGTTTCGAACCGAGCTTTTCCATGCCTTCGTGGGCCTCATCTAGCTTTTCATGTCCCTTGACACAGGTAAAAAACGCGTTGGCATAACGCTGTGCCACTATGCTAGTTGACATGGCCATCATCCATTCGCTGCAAAGCATCCTCGATCAAGTGCATATGTGCGTCCACATCCAGACTCTGTTCCACGATTCTCTCTGCTATCTGAACAGACAAATTGGCCACTTCCTGCCGAACTTCATGGATCGCTCGGACTTTCGCTTCTTCTATTTCCCTTTGAGCCCGCTCGAGTCTAGCAGCTTCCTCCCGCCGTGCCCTATCTGTGATCTCTTCGGACATGGCCTTACCGTGCTCAACTGCCTGCTCTACTGAGGCTTGCGCTTGTCGCCTGGCTTCAGTGAGCTCGGCCTCAGCTTGGGCCTGGAGCTCCTTGGCTTTAGCAAAAGAGCTGTTGGCCTCCTCAATGAGACCTTCTGTATACTCCCGACGTTTCTCAATGAAGTTTGTCACAGGGCCAAACAGGTAGCGCCTCATCAGAAAATAGAGAATCAAAATATTCGCTATCTGAAAAAAATACGTCCAACCTAGCTCTATCACCCGACCTCACCCCTTATTACCACCGGCTCTACCCCTGTATTCCCGACTTCTTGTCCAACTAAGAAAGCAGCCGAATTAGGGGGTTGGCAAAGAGCAAGATCAGCGCTATCAAGAGCGAATAGATACCAGTTGTTTCCGCTACAGCTTGACCCAATAACATGGTTTGGGTAATTCTTCCTGCTGCTTCCGGCTGGCGACCGACTGCCTCAGCACCTTTACCAGCAGCATAACCCTGCCCGATACCAGGTCCTAGACCGGCGATCATGCCGATGCCCGCACCGAGAGCAGAAAGACCCAACACAATCGCTTTTGCCAATAATAGATCATTCATGTTACTCTTCCTCCTCTTCATCAATTGCCATTGATACAAATACCATGGTTAGCATGGTAAAAATGAAAGCTTGGATAATGCCAGAAAATAGATCGAAGTACACATGGGGAATGACGGGAACGACGATCGGAGCAACCATGTAAAGAAGTGTCATAATGATCATGCCGCCGATAATGTTCCCAAACAAACGAAACGCCATGGAAAAGGGAGTGGATATCTCGCTAATCAAGTTAAGGGGAAACATCAGTGGAAAAGGCTCAAAAAAACCTTTGATATAGCCGAGTATCCCTTTGCTACGGATACCACTACCCTGAATGAGTATAAAAGTAATGGTAGCCAGCCCCAAGGTGGTATTGAGGTCAGCTGTCGGCGGTCGAACGCCGACTAATCCCACCAAGTTCGCTACTACCAAAAACAAAAGCAAGGTGCTTATATATGGCACGAACTTCCTGCCCTTTTTACCCATGGTTTCCCCTATAAAAGAGTCTAGACCATCCACTATCATCTCCACCACAAGCTCCGTTGTCCCTAGCTTATCTCCAGGACCTGCTGTGCGAAACCGCCGGGTAACGATCATGGAGCCTACTACCAAAACCACCATGATAATCCAAGTGTTCACTACGGTTTCCGTAATAGGAATCGGCCCCAGGCGAAATATGGTCTTAATGTCAAATTCCATAGTTCTCACCTCATTTCTCTTGGAGAAAATAACTGACTACTGCAGCGATTGTCGGTGTTAGTAACCCTAGAAGCAACGTCAATGGATGCAAATCATAGGAGATCAAAGCAATGGCCAACACGACGAACTTGAGACCATATCGCACCATGTAGTTGCGGACCATATACCGCTGAGCCGCTTCACTAGGCATCCAAACAGCCTTATGGGCTGCTATAGATAGACCATGCCAGTTAACTATACCTACTAACAGGCCCAGCCAAAAACCGGCCCAAGCAGGTTGATCGCGAAAGAACAGGAACAAGGCCATGAAGATGACCATGGCTATCCGCAGATCTCCGTATATCTTCCGTGCCTGCCTTGCCACCCTACCTCCCCATCCCGTTATCAAGACCCACCGCCCTCTGGTACCTAGGCCACAACGTTCTCCGCCACGACTGCCTCTACAACCGCTAGTAGCAGGGTCTTACGGCCTATGGTCAACGTCCCGAAGAACGCCCCATAGCAGGCGGAAACCACTCCAAAGACCGGCAAAGAGACCTAGCAATACGCCACCCAACTGCCACAACAGATTGTCGGTGCGGCGTGCCATGTAGCTGCCTGCGATTACCCCCGCAATAATGGGGGCTGCAATCTGGATTCCCAACTGACCAAGCAATGACAGATTCCTAGCCACTGCCAGCCACCTGGGGTCTTGCGATCCGTTGCGTGACATAGCGCATCCCCTCGCCTGTCATGCTGCTAGGTTTGCCTCGGTCTTATGAGTCGGAATCAAACAGTCCCTGCACCACATTGGGCACAAAGATAGCCCCTAATCAGTATGCCGCTAGGGGTAAATCTCATTCCAGAAATACACACATGCACCAGATTCTGTTCCCATTAGCTAACGGAAAAATCTAGGGTTACTATACCACAGCACTTGGGCATCGTCAACTCAGATACCAGCCTGTCCCTATATTGCCAATCGTTTGAATGCTGCTTCCCTACTGTTTCGTACCGGCTGTTTGGGCCTACCTATAGATTTGGCTTCTATGCGCAAGGGTTCCTGCTTCCCAACAAAATAACTCGTTTTCCTAAGCATGTAGAAAAAGCGCTCCAGTCCGAATTCTTACCGCGGAGCGCCGATTAGCTAGAAATTTAGCTATGAAGTTATCCCGGACTATGCTCGGAGTAGGCATTGCCAATTACTGGTCCACACTTAACCTGCCGGTCTCTTGCTGAAACTGTCCCAGGAACTCAGCCAACCTAGATAAGGAACCATCTCTCTCCATAGATTGGACGTTTTCGGCGATTTTATGCAGCGAAGCAACCATATTTCCCGCGTGATCAATGAACTCTGCGATACTATTTAGCAAGCTGGCTAGACTATCTAGTGTATGGTCCGAGCTGGCCCCTTCAGGTGCTTGATGATTAGTCATCTTACCCCCCTCCTTAGCGCTCTCCGCACTTTGTCCCAGAGTTTGCTCTATTCACTTACAGAATCTAGAGGCGGCCTTATCCCTGTACTCTTTGGCTCAGCCTGGGCGTTTAAGGCAGAAAGTAATAGATCCCAACTGCCATCAGATTGCATGGCCTGATAGCTGCCAATCAAGGCCTGCAAAGATGTTGTAATCCCCGCAGCTTTATCAACTATGCTCTTCACTTGACTGAGAGCCTGTAAGGCGCTCCCAACCATACTCTCCAGATCACTGTCCTTGCCCCGTTTTCGCCTGCTCTTGTGCTTTCCCATTAATCCAGCCTCCTCTCCCGATACATTCGGTTAGTCGTGGCCTGCAGTCAGGCAGCATGCTAACCACTGGACATGGGTACTACTTTTCGGCCTGCTCCGCCATTTTCAGCAATAGGTTTATGGCCTGCTTCATGCTGTTCTCGCTGACACTTGGGGCAAACTGTCTCACAAGCTGAAGCAAGCCCTCACTTTCCAAAAGAGATCTAGCCCTGAGAATATCGCTAGCATGCTCCTCCACGAAATCCTTGAGCTCGCTTAGGGCATCGGAATCCCCAGCCTGGAGTTTGCCCAAGGCAAGTAGAAATGGTTCTAATCGTTGACTGATACTGGCCAACCTATCTAGATTCCCAGCCATATAGGCACCTCTTCCCCTAGATGAATAATCTCGTATCGATACCCCGTTCCCCAGCTCTAGCCTGCTATATGCTATGTTGCAGAAAGAAAAGCGCAAATAGGAGTAGAGGACTATTTTGTCCTATACTCCTCAACAAGAGACCATGAATTAGGGAATCGGGAAACTAAGAGACTAGGGAAAGGCGAACAAGGCTAGCTCGGCCCAAACATGGCTCCCAATAGGCCTGTCATGACCACAATTATATATCTGACAGTTATGTAGTCACCAGATATAAGCAATTCATCCCACGGCTAAGGCCGATGGGCTTTCTTGCCCCATTATCGTAAGAACGAGAGTCAAAGCTGAGCCACCATCGTAGATGGGCATCATCGGCAAACCAAAGTTCACTCAGGGTCTGAGTTTCGCTCTCAGTTCCCAAGTGATGTAGTGGCATACTATGGAATGCAAATCCTCAACCTGCAGCATCTCCGTGTTGCGGCAGACAATGGGAATATGGGCGAGGTCTCCTAGCTTACCGCCGGCAAATCCCGAAAGTCCAATAACTAGTGCGCCATGGCCCTTACCATACTCAACAGCCTTTAACACATTAGGTGAATTGCCACTGCCGCTAATGGCAAATATCAAATCTTTCGGTTCTAGGAAATTCATCAGTTGCTGCCTGAAGACCTCTTGATAAGCCAAATCGTTGGCCCAGGCTGTGATCTGTGAAATATTCTCTGATAACGCTCTGGCTCTAAATCGGGGGGCCTCTAGATCTGTGATAGTTGTCTTGTTCAGATCACCAGCCAAGTGGATCGCGGTAGCAGCACTGCCGCCGTTCCCTAGGGTGAATATCTGGGCCCTCCGTTTATAGGCATCATAGAGCGCCTCGATGGCCCTGTCTATTTCCTCCAAAGGGAAAGCTTTTATGGACTCCACAATACTCTCAAAGTATGGACGCATATCCCCCATATCCCCAAGCCCCTTTCCTCTCAATGATATGTCTTAGCCCAAGGTTAATAGCCACCTGTCTACTCCTCGCCTACGGCGAAACGGGCCAGCGCCATCGCGCCCCATAGTGCTACATCATCGTGAATGCTGGAGGCTTCAATGGGTGGCACCTGGGCACCTCTGGCTCCCAAGTGCTTTTCCACAACCCGGATCGCAGGCGGCAGTAATAGCTCAGCGCTGTTCATTACGCCTCCACCAAGGATTACGATATCTGGATCGAAGGCGCTAATAACGTTAGCAAGGCCTATGCCTAGATAATAGGCTACTTCCTCAACTACGTCCTTGGCCAGTCTGTCACCTCTATCGGCAGCCTCAAAAACTATCCGAGCATTGATTTCTTCAACGCCACTAAAGGGGCTATGGATGCGGGTGCTTGTTTGCATGCCCCTCTCCCTGGCAATGCGAGCAATAGAGGTCCCCGATGCGATAGACTCCAGGCAGCCTTGGCTGCCACAAGTGCACCGGGGCCCACCCGGTTTGACGATCATGTGACCGAACTCTCCAGCCAATCCTTGGGAGCCAGCCAACGGCTTACCGTCCACCAACACAGCTCCACCGATACCGGTGCTCACTGTAAGGTATATTGCCATATGATATCCACGAGCCTTGCCATATACTGCCTCCCCTATCCCGGCCACGTTGGCATCGTTGTCCATTCTAACGGGCACTCCCGGCGCCAACTCCTGGATCATGTCAACCAAGGCGACGTTCTTCAGTCCCGGAAAGTTTGGCGAAGCCAAACCGATAGTCCGACTTGCGTCCACAAAGCCTCCAAAAGCGATCCCTATTCCCTGTACATCCGGAACCGTTGCCAGAAGGTCTTTAGTATTGTCAAGGATTTTCTGCAGAGCCTGCTCGACGCCAAGATGGGGTTCTGTTGGTACGACACGCTTTTCGCAAAAAGACATACCGTCGGCCTTAGCCATCCCAAAAGCCAGCTTTGTGTTGCCTACATCGATGCCTAGATAATGGCTACTCATTCTCATTCCCCCAATAGCTGCTCTCCTGTACCCATAGAACTTTCGTCCACAAAGACCCCGCCACCTGCTATTTTTCTGTCAGCGGTCTCTCCAAAAGGCCGACCTCCTGGACTTTTCCATCCCCGGAGCTAGGTACCGATAGCTCGAACCCTCTACCTCTAGTTCCCGGAGGACATGATGGGCATGAACCGGACTACGGAATACCGTTCATCCTGCCAATTCGGACACGGTTGCCGCCAAGATACTTCCATCCAGTCTGCTTGGTGCCTACTGCCCTTTCTGATCTTTGATGTATTGACGTACAGTGGCTTTAGAATGACCCACAATAATAGTTGCGCGTCCAGAGGGTCCGAAGGCGGCTCTTGAGGTGTGGAAACTCTAGGCGGAGCAAGCGCGATGATACACCCTTAAGCTCTTGCACATTGAAGTGCGGAGTCAAGGTCGGTGGGGCAAAAAGAAATCCCGGCCAAAATACCAGTGGTCGGGCTAGAAAGGTAATTTACATTACGTAGCAAACCTTGGTGCCTCCACGGGACACCTCTATCCTCTCTACACTCTTTGCATGGATGCGGATCTACTCAGTTTCAGCGGCTTCTGGTCAGCTCGATTATGGCTCGACGCAGCTGGCAAAGGCAATAAGGCTTCTGGAAAATAGTGCAGTCAGCCAAATAGTCTGCACCCTCTACCAGGCTCAGGCTTTCTGAGTCAAACGCAGTCGTGATTATAACTGGAATACTTTGTGTCCTAGGATCGCTACGCATCATCTGCAAGAACGGCAACATGAGCCACTTGCTGTGTAACACCATGTCCAACACCAAAATATCGGGATGCATCTCTAGGGCCATCCAAACTTCCTTTTCAGTTGTGGCCTCCATCGAGTCTATCCCAAAAGTTGCCAAATAGTCAACAAGTGTTCTGCGCAGTCCCGGGTTATCCTCGGCGATCACTACACACAATCGCTCCACAATTCAACCATCCTTCCCGAAAGCCACCACACTCATCCTACGTTTCATCCCTCCTTTCGTTCTCAACTTAATTGTCTGACATATACTGGTCTGTATATTAGCCATGGAAAGAAACATTTCCTGCTTTTCTTTGATATTATTCTCACAAGCCAAGCAGAAGATATGATTTCCTAGGTCTCTGTACTAAAGTGCTCCGAACGCGATTAGTGCCTTGGGGGGTTCAATATGCTCAACTCCGTCATGTACCCGGACCCTCCAGTCAGCATTTTCGCCGCATAAATCGCGCAATCGGTGCAAGAGCCAAGAACAGCAACCTGGAGTATCGCTATGCATAACTACCACACAGCCTCGCTCAGGATTTAGGACGGAGCCACCCCTTGATTTCCTCGATACCTGGCACTTTGCCAGTAGCCACTACCTTCCCATCGATGACTAAAGCAGGTGTCATAAAAACATCATGTTCCATTATCTCATTGATGTCAGTCACCTTAACTACCTCTGCTTCCATCCCCAGTTCAGCCAAGGCTGCCTGCACATTGGCTTCTGCCTTCTGACATTTGGGGCAACCTGTACCTAACACTTTGATTACCATAAGACCACTCCCTCAATAGTCTCTTCTCGAACCGCCACTCCATCTTGTCAAGGAAACGAAACCACTCTGCTCCCAATAAACCATCTGGGTACATCCAGCACATACAACCTAACACCAATCTCAAAAGCCCTTCTTTCAGTATACCGCCTTCCAACAGCTTAGCTATAGTTAGCTATGCTACACCAGCGAACCATAGATCATACCCGTAAGCGTCGCCATCAGCACAACCAGCGATACGAAGGTCACTGTCTTGCGGGTGCCCAATACGCTTCGAATTACCAACATACTAGGAAGGCTGAGAGCAGGCCCCGCCAGGAGCAGCGCCAGTGCTGGCCCTTGCCCCATACCTGAACCAAGTAAGCCCTGGAGTATGGGGACTTCTGTCAAGGTAGCCAGATACATGAAGGCACCAAAGACCGAAGCAGTAAGGTTTGCCTTCAGTGAGTTACCACCCACCAGACTCGCCACATAGTTCGATGGGATCAGACCAGCATCAGTCTCTGGCCGCCCCATCAGTATTCCTGCAATGAGCACACCACCAAATAGCAGGGGTAGTATCTGCTTAGCGAAATCCCAGGTAGCACCCACCCAGTCCAGCCGTTCCTCCTTATCGAACCATCGGTTGAGCATATAGGCCAATAGCACCAGCAATCCTATACTTAGATACCATTTGGCAGCAAACAATGCGCTCCAAAAACCCACAGGCTGACTGGGTTTGCCCCAGGCGGCAAATATGAGGATCAGTACAAGGGTGGCGAAGAACACAAGGTTCTGGCTGCCACTACGCCCCTCCTCGATCTCATAGGCTGTATGTCCAGATCCACTAGTTCGCTTCGCATCTTCGTCTCCGTATAGTGTTGCCATAACTAGCCCGATCACGACGGAAAATAGCACTGCACCCACCGCCCGGGCTAAACCTAACTGCCAACCGAGAACCCGCCCAGTCAGAATAATGGCCAGAACATTAATGGCCGGCCCCGAGTAGAGAAA
>JAAYRF010000123.1 GCA_012518905.1 Bacillota bacterium
CAGGAACTTGGCGAATTCGCCAACCATCTGCTTCTTGTAGTCATCTTCCTGTTTGAATACAGCAATTGCATGTACTACTACAAATGTCTTGCTGTTATGCTCAGGCAGATCAGATGGATACATGATGGGGTAAAGATCAATGACCCCTTCTTCCAAAGTACCTTCTCTGATAGCTGCTTCCATGCCATATTTCGTGTGCGCCTGGCCTTGACGCATGGCCAAGTTGCCTTGGTTCCAAAGGTTCTCAAGTTGGTCATCATCAAGACCAGCGGAACCTGGTGGCATAACCCCGTGTACATCCTGCAAGTCCACTAGGAACTGCAAACCCCGCTCATTTTCGGGAGTATCCAGTACGACAGTTTTTCCATCCTCGGAAAAGATGCTGCCACCGTAGCCTAACATGAAGGGTTCAATACCGTACTTTAGGCCAACCGGTTTCAACGATTCGGCGTAGGCCCAAATATCAGGAATCCCATCTCCATTAATGTCATGGGTTACCTTCTTGCCAGCATCTACGAACTCTTCATATGTCCAGAGGCGATCTCCTTCTGATGGTAAGAGATTGGTTATGCCTCGCTCGTCAAACAATCTGCGGTTTGCAGCCAGGTTGGTTGGGCTGAACTTCCAGGGGAAGTACCAGTGCTTCCCATCCATATAGGCTGCCTCCAGCCCGGTTTCGTAGTAATCTAGCATTTCCTCCGGGGTTAAGAACTCCTCAATAGGCTCAATGGCCCCATACTTAGCATACTTAAGAATATTAGGCCCATCTTCGGTGATAATGTCTGGCCCGCCCTTACCGGCAGCCGAGACGATGTCCAGCTTCTGACGTCCCTTACCCCAATCCAGGAGTTCGATCTCTATGTTAACATTGGGGTACATCTCCTGGAACTGCTCTGCCTTATAACGGGGCCAGTCAAGACCTGTATACTCATGCTCTGGGGTACTGACTTCTCGCCCAGTTATCCCTGCCCACCAACCAAAGGTCCACCATTTGATTGTGACTGGCTCTTCTGCAGCAAACACGCCGAATGAAGCAGTCAGAATAATGCTTAGGACCACAATCACACATAGTACGTTTCTCCGTAACTTCAGATCCATGGTGATGCTCTCCTTTCTTCATCTCAAACTGCCAACATTGCTGTGCATTAGTGCTCTTGACTCACTACTCACCAACCGACCTTTCCTCCTTTGCCCTCAACATCACCTCCCTACTTCTGGTTCATGTATCATGCACACACATCTTGATGCTGTGTTGATACCGACTAAGCGAATTACTGTGGGGCCCAACACCAGTTGGTCTAGTATCCCTACCTAATACGGGAGGCCCCTTTGCTGTATACGCTTTATATCTGTGATTATTGTCAGGATCTTACCGCCGCCGCGGCAACATACTAATTTCGTTTGATCAAGTATCTTGGTCTCAACCCATGTATTTCTCCATAACCGTCACAATTCCTTCACAATCCCTCTATAAAAATATCAAAAAGGCGCTCCTGTAGTAGTAGAGACGCCTTGCTCATAAAATCCCAACTGTCCTCAGGCCGTAACAGCGGGGTTTTAACCCTTCTCTACCCAATTTTCCCCAAGAGCTCCTTGAGGGCGCTAAGCGCCTCTTTCGCCCCTTCCATAGAGGTACCGCCTTCTGGCACATAGTGGGGCTCAAGGATTAGAGGTCCTGTGTACCCATCATCTTTTAGTGCGCTTAGCTGCGGTGCGTAGTTGACCTTGCCCATTCCCACAGGTACGCAATGGGGTCTACCTTCGTTATCAAAGATGACATCCTTAATATGCACGTGGCCTACCCTACCTCGAATGGCAGAGTATCCAGACGTAGAAGCATCAAGCTCACCGGCGTAGTAGGCGTTGCCGGGATCCCAAAGAATGGTCAGGTGCGCCAAAAGCTCAGGAGAACCGGTCTTTTCTACATAATCAAAGAGCAACCCCATCTCCCGTCCATGGCGCACATTACAGATAGGCTCATTCTCAACGGCCAATACCATGCCGTGCTCTCTAGCGACTTCGGCAGCCGTAAGGAGCTTCTCGCTGACTCGCTTTGCAAGCTCAGCTGACCAATCCCCCCGAAGAAATGTAAAAACTCTCACCAAAGAGGTATCAAACACTTGACAGAGATAGGCTGCTCTTTCTAACAGTTCCAGCTGCTCTTCAAAGGTCTGACGTCCTTCCAGCATGAAATCTCCAGAGACTGACTCCGCTGTACCATCTAGCGGAGACTTGAGTATGGGAGAAGATAACCCCACAACTTCCAACCCATATTCAGCCAGGATGTCTTTGGCCGTCAGAATCTCCTCATCAGGCAACGTGAAAATATTGGCTCCATTGAGTGTCCTAAGCTCCACTAAGCTAAGCCCTGCTTCTTTAATAAACCTACAGCTTGTGGCCAGATCATCATGGACTTCATCGGTGATAATCCCTAACTCAAACATCGATTTCCTCCAGTGTAAGTTATTCTTATGCTAAGTTGGTTTTGCGCCAAGTCCCTATCAATATCCCTAGCTAGACCTTCTGCCACGCCTTCGTCTTAGCAGACAAAGCTACCGCATCAATAACCTTCTGGCAAAGCAGACCATCTTCAAAATCCGGCTTCACTTGCCGGCCTTGCTCAATACCTTGGATAAACGTACTTACTTCATTGAAAAACATCTCCCTGGTATAACCGAAGCTATCCAGGAAAGATATCGGTACCTCTACATCCTTAAACTCAGCAAAATAATCACCAAATGACTCCTTGAACTTGACTTGGATAAAACTGGACTCCTGAGAATCATACCTAACTGAGCCCTTCTCCCCGTCGATTTCCAGGTGCACCTTGCTCGGCGAAAACCTGCTTAGCTCGAAGACGCCCATAACACCTTGCCTATATCTAGCCAGGAAGCTAGCAGCATCATCCGCGGTAACTGGGCCAAAACCTTGTCCATCTAAACGCCGCCGCTCACTAACAAAGATACTCATCATACCCGCTACTTCTTCGATGGGGCCAGCATAATCGCCCATGAGGAAGGTAGATAGATCGATCATGTGTGAGCCCAGATCACCCAAAACACCGGTACCTGTCCGCTCCTTGATCATCCTCCACTCCAGCCCCACATCATAATTCATCAGCCGATCGACTGAGCACATCACTCTAAAGTGATACAGCCTTCCTAACCGTCCTTCCCTGATCATTTCCCTTATAAAGACCATGGTCGGATTGAAACGATGGGTGAAGCTGAGCATATGCACGCTATTGGCCCTTTCTGCTTCCTGCAGCATCTTTTCTGCTTCCCTTACGTCCATAGCCATAGGCTTTTCGCATAGGACATGCTTACCCGCTCGCAGGGCAGCAACACTTAGCTCAGCGTGGCAATCGTTGGGGGTACAGATACTGACCGCATCTACATCCCCATGCTCCAATAGGTCATGGGCATTGGTATACGTCTCAGCCCCTTTGTATAGGGATGCCGCCTTTTCTAGTGCTTCATCATCTATATCGCAAAGGGCCTTGATGATGACATTGTCCATACGGGCATAGTTC
>JAAYRF010000124.1 GCA_012518905.1 Bacillota bacterium
CTACCCAAGGCTTTGGATAGCTCTGGACCCGGAAAGGGACGGAAAACTCTAATCTTGACTAGGCCACACTTCTCACCGTCTTTTCTGAGCTCATTGATAACGTATTTGGCAGTTCCGGCAGTGGAGCCAAGCACCACCAAGGCATATTCAGCATCGTCCATACGATATGCTTCCAAGAGGCCGTACCCTCGTCCCGTAAGCTCACCGAATTCCCTGCCAATGGACACTATGGCATCTCTAGATCGCACCATGGCCTCTGCCTGCTCCCGCTTGTGCTCAAAATAGAAATCCTGTAAGGTCAAAGGTCCAATGGTAACCGGATGGCTAATGTCTAGTAGGGGATAGGACTTGTTGTATTCACCGATGAATTTCTTTACGACCCCGTCGGATAATAGCTCCACGTTCTCCATGCCGTGACTGATAATAAATCCATCCATAGTTGCCATGACCGGCAGGAGAACACTTGGGTTTTCCGCTATTCTCACTGCTTGTAGGATGTTATCATACATCTCTTGAGCATTCTCCGAATAGATTTGAATCCATCCTGAGTCTCTAGCTCCCATGGTATCGCTATGGTCACAATGGATATTAATGGGGCTGCTTAGAGCCCTGTTGACAACTGGCATAACGATGGGGATTCTAAGGCCGGCCGCTATGTAAAGCATCTCCCACATGAAAGCCAGTCCGTTGGAGGAAGTAGCTGTCATGGCTCTAGCACCTGCGGCAGCAGCCCCGATGGTGGCACTCATTGCGCTGTGTTCGCTTTCTACCGCCACGAACTCTGTCTTCACCAGACCATCGTTGACAAAAGTCGAGAAGAGCTGAACGATCTCTGTCTGGGGAGTGATGGGGTAGGCAGCAACAACATCCGGCTCGATTTGACGTAGAGCCTGGGCCGCTGCTTCGTTGCCCGTTAGAGCCACAGTCTTTCTAGAATGCATTGCTACTGCCATATTCAGCCCTCCTTGCCGGCTTCGTCAGCCTTGAAATTGTCTTCCGGATGCATTTCAATGGCATGGGTAGGACATACATTGGCACATATACCACACCCTTTACAGAACTGGAGATCAACCTTCTGGATTTTCCCGTCCTGGGAGATCCAACTCATGTCGGGACAATATAGCCAACAGCGATGGCAATGGATACATTTCTCTTCGCTCCATACAGGGCGAATAGTGCGCCAGTCTCCTGTGGCGAACTCTTCTGCGGTACCCCCTCGGGGGATTACAGCACCAATGGGAAGATCTCGCCACCCGGCGTTGGGCTTAATACTGTCATCTATAGCTTGGTGGGTCTTGAGCAGATTTTTCGTCTGGCTACTGGAGGTCATTGGTTCTGCACCCCCTTATAGGCCCTTGTGATTGCTTCCAGATTTCCGGTAACTAACTCGGGGCGATTCCGGAATTTCCTTTCTAGTCGCAGTCTAGTATCCTCGAGCAGCTCCTTTAGCCCCATGATACCCGTAGCCGCCACCATAGCTCCTAACATTGGGGTGTTGGGAATAGCTTTGCCAATGCTCTCTTCTGAGATGCGGCTGGCATCGAGGGTGTGAATCTTGATCTGAGTACCACTCAGTCCCATCCGTTCGCGTATCTCATTAGTAGATGCATTGCTGTTGATTATCAGCACCCCGTCTTTGGGCATCCCCGAGGTAAAATCGATCGAGCCGATAAACGTAGAATCCAAAACAGCTACGTATTTGGGGTTACTGACTGCACTATGGATAGTAATTGGCTCGGCGCTAACCCGGTTATATGAGACGACTGGGGCTCCCATTCGTTCAGGACCATACTCGGGGAATGCCTGCACATATTTACCTACTGCCGCTGCCGCCTCAGCCAGAAGCAAGGCAGCAGTCTTGGCGCCTTGACCGCCCCGGCCATGCCAGCGGATCTCCAGCATTTCTGACAAAACGGCTTCCTCCTTTGCTGCGATATACTGATTCTTAATATCCCCTTGAGTCTCGGTTAATAATCCCGGTTTGTCTTGCAACTTTCCCTGGAAACAAAAATGCCTTCTCAAAAAAGAAGGCATTCACGAAAATCCTGCTATTTCTTGGAACCTCATATCGTCCTTCCCGAACGACTATGCTCCCTCATAGATAGGGAATCTTTCACAGAGTTGCTGACGACGCTTCCGGGCATCTTCTAAAACCATCTTGGAAGTTGGATTAGCCAGAACCCCATGGATAATATCGCCTATTTCTTCCATCTCTTCCTCGCCCATACCCCGGGTTGTCACCGCTGGTGAACCTAGCCGAATCCCGCTGGTAATAAAGGGACTCTCGGGATCAAATGGTATGGCGTTCTTGTTAGTGGTGATACCTACAGAATCAAGGATCTCCTCTGCTTGCCTACCGTTAAGGCCCAAACCTCTTACATCCACCAGCATGAGGTGGTTATCAGTACCCCCACTTACCAATCTCAATCCCCGGTCCATCAATGCTTTCGCCAAAGCGGCAGCATTGTTGACAACTCGCCTCTGGTATTCTACAAACTCCTGGGTCTGGGCTTCCTTAAGCGCCACAGCTTTAGCCGCTATAACATGCATCAAGGGACCTCCCTGGGTTCCCGGGAAAATCGTCTTATCGATGGTTTTGGCAAATTCACCCTTACAGAGAATCATTCCGCCCCTAGGGCCCCTCAAGGTCTTATGGGTGGTTGTGGTTACAAAGTGAGCGTGGGGCACAGGAGATGGATGTAAACCGGCTGCCACCAAACCGGCTATGTGTGCCATATCTACCATGAAATAGGCGCCAACAGCATCACAGATCGCCCGAACGCGCTGAAAGTCGATCTCTCTGGGATAGGCACTAGCTCCCGCCACCACAAGCTTGGGCCGATGCTCTCTTGCTAGCGTCTCCAAGGCATCATAATCAATCCGCTCTGTCTTTCGCTCAACCCCATAATGAACAAAATTGAATAATTTCCCGGAAAAGTTCACGGGACTGCCATGGGTAAGGTGCCCGCCATGGGCCAAACTCATGCCCAGCACCGTATCTCCCGGGGAGAGGATGGCAAAATACACAGCCATGTTGGCCTGAGCTCCGGCATGAGGCTGTACGTTGGCATGCTCTGCGCCAAAAAGAGCCTTGGCTCTTTCGATGGCCAGTTGCTCTACGATATCCACATAATCGCATCCGCCATAGTAGCGTTTATTGGGATAACCCTCGGCATATTTGTTGGTTAGAACCGAACCGGTTGCTTCCAGGACTGCTTTGGATACAAAATTCTCTGAAGCGATTAACTCAATATGATCTTGTTGCCGGGCCAACTCCTGTCGCAAAGCGTGGGCGATTTCCGGGTCGACACTTGACACATGCTCGTACATCCTATTTCCTCCCAATATATGCTCCTTGGAAAACTCTATCCCGATGCTGTCTCCCCCCGATAGGTAGGTTGATTCACCTGAGCATAACTATACTATGGGGAAAGTATACCATGTTTGTTTTTGCCTAGCAAATGCATCCATGTATATATCGGTCTTCTTGCCTTTTCGAGGCCAATGTTTTGAATTCCGCCAGCTATCCCCAGAGTTTCTCTCTTTTTTGGATAACATCTAGATGAATGAAATGAACTTGACGATCATAATAATTAGAGTGGTCTAGAGGCGCTTGTGCACAGGGCCTAAGATTTTTCCAATTCAGCAGATCAGCCTAGAGGGAGTGGAGCAAATGACCAATATCGATGAGACTCAAATAGTTCGGAACATGGCCTTGCTCCGTATTGTGGCTGGCAGTCTAGAAATAACTGCAGCCCTTTTGATGATCCGCTCTGGCAGGGTAACCACCGCCCTACAGATTAATGGGATCCTGGGGCTGATTGGCCCCTTCATTCTTGCGGCTGTCAGTTTGCTTGGCCTAGCGGGCCTAGCAGGTCGAATATCTCCCTCTAAGTTAGCGATAGTTGGAGTAGGAGTCTTTTTCATCCTATTGGGGACTCGGCAGTGAATTCTATTTGACCAATCGGCTTCTGGGGCGCCAACTAATGCGGCACCCCAGAGTGGTTCTATCTTCTATGGATATAGGCGGTTGATCAAGCGGGGGAAAGGAATAGTTTCTCGAACGTGGGGCAACCCACAGATCCAAGCAACAGTCCGCTCCAGACCCAATCCAAAACCTGAATGGGGTACAGAGCCGTAGCGTCTCAGATCCAGATACCAGCCATAGGTCTCTTCCGGTAGATCATGCTCCTCCATGCGCCGCCTAAGCAGATTCAGATCATCGATCCTTTGACTGCCTCCTATTATCTCGCCATAGCCTTCTGGAGCCAATAGATCGTCACACAATACCACTTCTGGCCTATCTGGGTCAGGCTTCATGTAGAAGGCCTTGATCTTAGCCGGGTATCGATGGACAAAGACTGGTCGGTCAAATTCCTCAGCCAGTATTGTTTCATCTCCACCACCAAAATCAGCGCCCCACTCTATGTCGACGCCGGCTTTCTGCAAACGCTCAATGGCTTCATCATAGGGTATTCTGGGAAACGGCGGAACAACTTTTTCGAGACGGGATATGTCCCGCTCCAGAGACTCCAATTCGGGCCGGCGGTGCTCCAGGACTCGCTGAACCACATAACTAACTAGCTCTTCCTGCAAGCGCATATTATCTTCATGATCGGCATATGCCACCTCCGGCTCCACCATCCAAAACTCCATAAGGTGGCGCCTCGTCTTGGATTTCTCCGCTCGGAAAGTGGGTCCAAAGCAGTAGACCTTCCCGAAGGCCATGGCCGCTGCCTCCGCGTATAGTTGCCCGCTCTGAGCGAGAAAAGCCTGTTCCCCAAAATAATCGGTTTCGAAAAGGGTAGTAGTCCCCTCACAGGCTGCAGGAGTCAGCAAAGGGGTGTCGATCAGTACAAACTCCCTTTCATCGAAGAAGTCCCGAATACCTGTGATGATTTCATTTCTCACTCGGAGTATCGCATGCTGCCTCCGAGAACGCAACCATAGATGTCGATGATCCATAAGGAATTCTGTACCATGCTCCTTTGGAGTAATAGGGTACTCATCAGCCATCTGTACCAACTGGAGATCACTAATGGTTAGCTCGTAGCCTCCCGGAGCCCTCTTATCACGTCTGACTAGGCCCTTTATGATGATGGAGGATTCCTGTGTCAATTCGCTAGCCAAAGCAAAGGCCTCCGGCGATACCTCGGATTTGGCTACTACGCCCTGGACAATACCACTGCCGTCACGGATCATCAAGAACTGGATCTTACCGCTCGAGCGCCTGTTATAGAGCCAACCTTTAATCGTAACTTCTTCTTCCACATGCCGGCTGAGGTTCTCAATATATACCTGCCCCAACTGTAGACCTCCCTCACATCTCATCCCTTGATATAAAGCCCCATCTACCTGTCCCTGCCAGGCACCCATAGTTTACTGCGCACCTCTTCAGCTTTAGGTGGGGCTGTTTCCTGTCCATCTTCCATGTCCGGCTGCTCTAAACCGATTGCCTCCCCGACGATCCTCCAAACTTCCATCAACATCTCACTGAAAGCGTATTCCGCCTCCATAAGTTCCCGAATATAAGGATTGA
>JAAYRF010000125.1 GCA_012518905.1 Bacillota bacterium
ATTATGCCTAGGGTGATGGCACCAATGACTGTTCCCGACATAGTGCCACTACCACCGGACATGGCGGTGCCCCCGATAATGACCGCTGCGATGGCATCAAGCTCATAGTTGACACCGGCGTTTGATGAACTTACAGAATTAAGCCGGGAAGACATGAGAATGGCAGAGACTGCCACTGTGAAACCGACGATCACGTAAGCGATGAGACGAACTTTGTCAACATCAATGGCGGAATACCTAGCAACCCGCTCGTTGGAGCCAACGGCACATATATGCCGTCCGTAGCGAGTGTGATTCAAAATGACGGCAAAGAACGCAGCTAGCCCCAAAAACACCCACACTGGTATGGGTATCCCGAGGAAGTAACCCATACCCAATTGGGGATAGAGATTGCTTGTGGAGCGAAACTCGCCGGCGTTGCTGATGTAAAGTGTGAAAGACCGGTAGATGGCCATGGTACCCAAGGTTACTATGAAGGGGGCGACTTTGCCCTTTGTGACAATCAGACCGTTGATGGCTCCTAGTACAACACCCAAGAGAAGTCCTATAACGATGGCTAAGATGATGGCCATTAACTCGCCGCCCAAATTGTTGATGACCATGATGACCAGCCCACCAACGAGGGCTGTCATAGAACCGACGGATAGATCAATTCCGCCGGATATGATCACGAAAGTCATGCCCAAACCGATGATGCCGGTATATGAAACCTGCCTTAAGATATTGAGGATGTTGCGGGTTTGAAGAAAATAAGGGCTAGCTACCGATGATAGAACGAACAAGATCACCAGTGCCACCAAGGGACCATGCTTTTCCAAATCAATCTTAGGCTTGAACGATGACACTTGCATGCTTTTAGGCACCCTCTTTCAATCCTGTTGCATAGTACATAATCTCTGCTTCGGTCATCTCTTCTTCTCCCAGGATGCCGGTAATCCGGCCCTCCCGCATCACCACTACCCGATTGCAAAGCCCTAGGATTTCCTCCATTTCTGAGGATATCAGGATGCACGAGATGCCAGATTCGACTAGGTTATGGATAAAGTGATAGACTTCTTTCTTGGCGTTAACATCGATGCCCCGGGTCGGTTCATCAATGATGAAGATCTCGGGCTTGGCATCAAGACTCTTGGCTAAAGAGACTTTCTGCTGGTTTCCACCACTTAGATATTCCACAGGAGTCTTGACCGATGGAGTGCGAATGTTGAAGGCTTTTATATACTCTTCGGTTCGGGCCGTCTCTGCTTGGTGATCAATAAGGGGTTTGCAGTATTCTTTTAAGGATACGAGGGTGACGTTACCGGCAACGTGGAAGTTCGTTAAGATACCGGTCCCTTGGCGGTCTTCGGAAAGGTAGGCAATCTTCTTGCGCACTGCATCGACGGGGGAGGCGATGACCGCCCTTTGGCCTTTGATTATGATTTCGCCAGATTTAATCGGTCTTATTCCAATAAGGGCTTCTGCCAGTTCGGTTCGCCCAGCCCCGGTTAAGCCGGAGAAACCCAAGATCTCTCCTTGACGAAGGTAAAAACTAATCCCATTCAAGATACCAGGCACAGAAAGGTTCTTGACCTCTAACACCGGCATCGAGTCGGGAGAAGTCTTGGGTGGGAATATTTGGTTTAGCTCGCGACCTACCATACGGCAAGCCATTTCTTGTTCACTTATGGTTTTGGTCGAATCGGTACTGATAAGGTCGCCGTCTCTCAGTATCATCACCCGATCACAGATCTCTTTTATCTCTCGCAGCTTGTGGGATATGTAGACTATGGTGACGCCCTTTTGCTTCAATTCTTGCATCAGGCGAAAGAGGGTGTTTATCTCGTTTTGGGTCAGGACCGTCGTCGGCTCATCCATGATCAAAAGACGAGCATCGGCGGCAATAGCCTTGGCTATCTCTACCATTTGCTTTTGTGCTACACTGAGGCTTTCGATCTTAGCATCGGGTGGGATATCGGTACGGAGTTCACCTAAGAGCTGTCTCGTTCTGTCTTGCATTTGCTTCTTGTTCAGCAGGAAGCTACCTTTGAGCAGCTCCTTGCCAAGAAAGATGTTCTCATATACATTGAGGTCATTAATGAGGTTGAACTCCTGTGGGATGGTACTGATACCCAATCGCTTGGCTGTACTGGTGTCGCGGATCTGCACTGGTTTGCCATCAAAGATCACTTGTCCTTCTGTGGGAGTGTAGGTGCCGTTTAGAATCTTGATGAAAGTGGACTTACCGGCACCGTTTTCACCAATGATTCCGAAGATCTCCCCTTGGTGGATCTCGACATCAATCTTGTTAAGAACCGTTACTCCCGAAAACCGTTTGGTTATCCCAGTTGTTTTTACCAAGATTTGATCAGGATTCATATCATAGCGCCGTAAAGACTCCCGCCTATAGCACAGGGGAGGAGACGGCAGCCTCCCTTCCTGATACAATATTGGAATCCCTTGCCAATCTCGCTATCACCGCTATGATTCCATTTTAGCGCCAACAAGTCCTCTCTATTTGAGTCCAAAGGCCTCTAGATTGCGGAGACTCATGCCCAGGCTCTCAAAGGGATCGCGCTGGCAGATGTCCTGCTCTACGATGTACCAGATTACTCCCGCTTCCTTACAGGCAGCGAGAATGGCTGGCCAGTTGAGGTTGCCTTCGCCTACCTCCGCGAAGATTGGTTGGCCTTCCTTGACTGCCATGTCTTTGAGATGGACTAGGGGTGCTCGTTTCTTCAAGTTGCGGATCCATAGGGCCGGGTCACCGCCACCATGCTGGATCCAATACGTATCAATCTCACTGGTGAAAAGCTTTGGATCACTTTCTGAGTAGAGGATCTCCAGACCGGTTTTGCCGTTGAATCTTTCCAGCTCAAAGCTATGGTTGTGATAGCCGAAAATCAGTCCATCTTGATATAGACGGGCGGCTACCTCCGATGCCTCCCGAGCGAATCGATAGTAACCTTCCTTATTTCTATATTCCTGTGGCATACTGCCAATTGCCACATACTGACAGCCAAGGATTTTGTGCTCTTCGACTACCTTAGCTGGCTCGTCCTGGAGTCGTTTGTAGTCAGTATGGGTACCGGCCACCACTAATCCAACGTCATCTAGCATTTTTCTTAGCTCCCGCGGCTCAATGGGTCCCAAGGCCGACAGCTGCACTGCATTGTAGCCGATGGTTTTTATCTTGCTCAAAGTCTCTGCAATGTCCTTAGGTGTTTGGGTAAACTCTCGCACTGTATAGAGAGTTGCTGCAATGGCCGATGAAGACATAATAAATACCCCCTGATTGTTATGTTGCTATTTAATCTTCCTTCTTGTTTTGGGAAAATCCTCCTACTTTCGGACAAGGTATCCCTTGCCGCGGTCTGGGCCGGCCTCCTCTAAATCATGATTGTATAGCAGGCTGTATTGATATATGATTAACTACAGCAAGGCGACGGAGAAACGCTGGATGCCTGGTTACAGTCCTTGAACAGGAGGTCTTCTATGTTGTGGAATAGAGAGCCGAAAATCCCAGTTATTATGCCTTTCCTTCTGGCTATGTTGTTGATCACAGGTGTTAGCGGGGCCTATGGTGTGTTGCAGGCTAGGTCAGCCCCAGAGGTCCATGGAGAATGCATCAGTTACGAAACGGGCCTAGTCTCTGTGGATGTCCGGATACCGGTTATCACTGGTTGCGATAACTCCGGCGTTGAAGATGAACTAAATGAGGGCTGGCGGGCAAAACTCGTGGGACTTATAGATGATGTCACATCCCAGGCTGAGGAGCTTTTCGACGAATATGGAGAAGAGATGGGCCACTGGTTTCCCTTTCAAGCTGTCAGTGATTTTCGAGTTGCATACCTCGATGAGGGTCTTGTGAGTATCCCCATCTTGACCTATTCTTTTACCGGTGGGGCCCATGGCATGACTTTCTTGGAGAGTACCAATATAGATCTCATCACAGGCAAGCTACTTAACCTTCAGGACCTGTTTTTACCGGGTTATGACTATATGGAGGTTATCCGAGCTATGGTTGTGAGGCAAATGGAGGCTGACCCTTCACCATATTTCGCTGAAAGCCTAACAGAGGTGACCATCGCTCCGGATCATTCCTATTACTTGACGGACCAGGGCATAGTGATTTGCTTTGGGCTTTACGAGATTGCTCCCTATAGCTCAGGTATACAGGAGTTTCTCATCCCCTTCACTGAGGTGTGGGAGGGATTGCAGCCGACGATCCAGGGGATATCGGCCCAGCGATAGATTGACAAGCAAGGGCTAAGGAGAAAACCGGGCCAGAGATCGCCCTAAGCATGCAGCCTCTGGCCCGTCCCTATTTGCCTACATGAAAACCATGATATGTGGCTTCTGGAGCAATACTAGAGGCTAATGTGAATGGGCTTCTCCAACTGCACCACATGGCAATCATTTGTATAGGTATGGGGAGGCAGGACTACCATGCCCACCGTTGATTCGTGACCTATGACAAAGGGACCGTGATGCCATACACCTCGTTTTAGTCTAGCCCACCATCCCGCAGGCAATCGAAACACTTCAAATTGCTCTATGGGCGGTGTTTTCGCTCCAGCAGGGGCAACGTGGAAGCACACGTCTCGAGTAAAACCACCAAAGACCTCTTCGGTGCGTTCGTGGATCTCCGCTACGTTAAAGCTAAGGGGGCGGGGCTGAATAACTAGAGGATTAAAGGCGACGTAGTTGGAGGCACCAAACTGCTGTAAGACCCTATCAGGATAGAACTGCAAGGGGTCCTCTTTGCTACCCACCGGGTCTCCGCAGTCGAGTGGGTTAAGGAACCGACCATACCGTTCAAAGGCATTGAAGGACAGCTCCTGTACCTTAAGCATGCCATCTCCTCCTCAAATAGTAGATTACTCTAGCAGATTCCGGGAACAACTCAACGCTTTTTAGTTATGGCTTTCAGCAGGGAGCTCCTAATTCCTGCAACCAGATCTTCCCCAATAATTCGGGTACGAATTATTTTGAATCAGGCGCAAGGACAAGTGACTATCTTATAGAATTAAAGAAGACGTTGGCGTAGTGCGGAAGACCCAAATGGATTCGTGTTGGATGATTTCTTAGTGCGAGTTGCAGGCCGCTAACTAGGCCTAGAAGGGGGCGTATAGATGACGCTAGGACCGGTGACCCCAAAAGAGGGTCGACCCCATGGTCGCACGATAGCTTCGGAAATAGGCTTGAATGCTTCAGAGAATGTAACCGATGAAGATATCAGAAGACAGGTAATAGACCTGGCTGCACCGGCTTTGACTGAGATGGTGTTGGTCAGCTTTGTTGGAGTAGCGGACATGATCATGGTGGGTAGGTTAGGACCGGCTGCAATTGCTGCCGTGGGGCTTTCCAACCAACCCATCTTTTTTGCCCAAGGTGTTTTCCAAGCGCTCAACGTAGGAACCACAGCACTGGTCGCTCGTTTGATCGGAGCAGGTGAGCAGGGCGAGGCGAATGCCACCGCCAAGCAGAGCCTAGTGATAACCATTCTTCTAGGCACTCTAGTTAGCATCCTCATGTATTTTCTGGCCCCGATGGTGATAGACGCCATGGGGGCAGAGCCCGAAGTTCTGCCCCTTGGTATTTCGTATATGCGTATTGTGGCTTTAGGTCTTGTCTTCAATACAGTGAGCATGGTGTGCGCTTCGGCATTGCGGGGAGCTGGTGATACCCGCATGCCCATGGCGGTTAACCTAACGTCAAATCTGATCAACGTTACCGGAAACTATCTGCTCATCTATGGCAACTGGGGTTTCCCCCGTTTGGGTATCGCCGGAGCTGCACTAGCTACTACTTTTTCCCGGTTTGTCGGTTGCAGTTTATTCTTGGCGATCTTGCTTTCTGGTAGATCAGTTGTCCGGGTATCCTTTGCTGATGGATACCGTCCCGATGGTGGCATCTTACGGCGGGTGCTCAATATTGGTCTTCCTGCAGCTATTGAGCAGTTTATTCTCAG
>JAAYRF010000126.1 GCA_012518905.1 Bacillota bacterium
ATAGTTCCTGTCTTCTATGCATTGGGTGGGTCTGTACCAGATGCTGGCAGCTGGATGGATCCGGATCAACTCAATTTGATGGAGCAGTATCTGGAATGTTCAGACAGCACAGTTGAATGGGTTCTATGGCAAAGAGTTCTTCTTGGGACCCAATCTGTGGATATATACCATGACAAAGGGGTGGTTACTTTTACGTTGGGAAACACGCAGACTAGCTTCGACAAGTAGAGTTACCGGTTATGTGGCACCATAGGCATGAAGAAAAAGGAGGAAATCAAAGTTGAGGAAGTCAGTTTTATGTACCCTCATGGTTGTTGCTCTGGTCAGTTTGTTGGCGGTTGGGGCGGCGGCCCAGCAGGAGACCACGGTCTGGAACGTTTCTGATAACGCAATAACAACTAAGGCGAGAGTTTTCAACTCCATATATTCCCACGGCGAGCGCTGCAACGGCAGTCCGCGGACGGCTGTGATCACAACTGAAGCTCAGGTCGCTCAGTGGCTGGAATGGAGCCTAAGTGGCTCCAAATGGACTTGGTTCGTTAAGAAGCCGGGAGATTACTATACAGATTGCATAACCGCCATCATACAGAGTAATGGCAACGTAACCATTACATTTGATGGCTTCGGGGCTCTCAAGTATCTTACCGGAACTAGTGTGAACCCTGTGATCCCAACTTGGTACGGTTATAGCGAGAAAGAGCTAGGCCCCCAGGATCCCACCTCTGGCTGGTCTGGCTGGTACAAGGCCGGTGAGGTTGTTGAAGGTGATACACTGACAGTGGGAAATATCAACGACACGGCAATTAGTTTGACGGACTCACAGAGGCTCCACGATGGGTACTCCGTGAAGCTTTGGAACCGCATCAAGGTTGTGGAGTGCAATTCCGCATCTACCTACCGTGATACGGGTACCATCTCCATGATGCTGGCAAGTCAGAAGCCATGGATTGATGGCGCGAAGAACGACTATGTGGATGATCTTTCATCCTTTGTCAATGGAGATCGTGGTGAACCGACACCAGCACCGTAGCTTGAGTTAGCGCCTCTCCGGGAATAAAGTAGCTGCACTGGGTTTGACCTAGCACATGAAACTCGGTTGACACCGTTCAAATTACAACGTGATGTGCGAAGCTGTCTGCATGTTCGGAGGGGCTTAGTCCCCTCCGATTTTCTTGCAAATATATCTGAGTAGACAGAAGGATTAAGCTAGTTCGAATATAACTACATACATTGGGTGGTAGTCTTGCCCATATTCAGAAGACCCGCAAGCGGTCCTAGGTGGAAACCTTGTAGGTAAAGGAAATGAAACTGTGCTAATCACAGTATACGAGGAGTGTTAAGTGGTGCTAAAGGCTTGTTCACGGGCGGGCATGCTCCTTTTGGTGGTTGCGATATTGGTGGGTAATACCAACGCTGCCGGTCCATCCTTGAGGCTCGATCCGCTTTTGCTTGAGAGAGCGCTCAAACCTGGGGAGACTCTTAACTACACCGTTAATGTAGAGAATGGAGATCGGTTCAACTCTCTCCCATTGGTGATAGCAGTGGCAGATGTGGAGGAGGATCTATACGGTATCTATCGATTAAGGGCACCGGGATCCACTTCACATTCCCTAGCGAAATGGGTTAGGCTCGAGACTGACAAGGTGGTGCTTCCGCCGGGAGGGTACAAGGAGATCGGGGTTACCGTGTCTATCCCTAAGGGTGAGTCGGGGGGCAAGTACGGTGCCGTAGTAGTCTCCATGGTCCCTGATGAGCAGGCGATGGAACAGGGAGCTCTGGGAGAGTCGTTATACGTATTCCAAACTGCTAGCTTCCTAGAACTGGTCCTTACCGGAACTGTCGGAAGAAGGGAGGCCTACGTCTCGTCCTTTGATGTTCGGCGCTCTGCAGAGTTTCCTTCCCTTCAGCGAGAGGTTGGTGACCATGCCCTGGTGTATACGGCCGCGGTGTCAAACGAGGGAAATATCCACATCGCTACCCGAGGCTCACTGACGATCAAGACCAGGGACGGGAAGACTATCGGTCGGTATCCTTTGGGAGGGGGCAGGGGCACGATACTTCCCGGTTCTACGGTAGCGCTTCAATCGGTTATTACAAAACCACTTCCCCCCGGGGACTATACTGCTAGAGCTATGGTGGAGTATGGTGGTCATCGGCCCCTAGTAGCCAATGTAGATTTTGCGGCGAGTACAGAAGAGGTGAGCTCAAAGGGAAGTGCTCAAGTAGGCGAATTATCGCGTTTTCTTATAGAGCCTAGCCAGGTGGAACTCACTATGAGGGCAGGAGCCTTCAAGACATTACTACTGGAGATCACCAATCGCGGACATGAGATAGTTGACCTGCAAGCAAGCATCTTGCCTTTGGCCTTTGACATCTACGGTGACATGATCCCCGAAGAGGACCGGGGAGAGGCAGTCCCTTGGATAGAGGTCAGCCCGAAGTCTTTCACTTTAGAACCAGGCGAGATGCGACGAGTTCGTCTTTCAGCACGGCCTCCACGAGAGGCTAATGGAGGGTATTATGCAGATGTCTTGTTTAGATCCAAAGATACTGATGGGGAGATCGAGGCAGGGGCGAACTTCTGCATATTCGTTGGAGATAGCCCCCAGAGAAAGGGCAGTTTGACCATGTCTGATCCAGAGCTAAGCAGCAGCGGTTTACAACTGGATCTTGAGTTCACCAATGAAGGAAGCATTCATGTGGAGCCTTCAGTGGAGTTGCTCTTGAGCCAAGTATTCCCGCAGCTTGAGGCTGAAGATGGTCGGGTATTTGCAGCTCACACTGAGGAGATTGCATCCCTTGGTGTGCCTGCCGGAGCCAACCCTGTTCTGCCTGGAGGCAAGCGGATATTTGGCTTTCTCATTCCCAATGCTTTTGAGCCAGGGGAGTATGAGTTGGCGGTACGGGTAGATTTCGGCGGTGATGAGCCAGCGGTGGTTCAGACTAAATTCGCGGTTGACGAGGGGCGTGGTTCGATTGAGTAAAGGAACCGAAAGATTAATCGCAATCGTTGTGTTGGTGATGCTTGGACTGTCTTCCACTTTAGCTGTGGCAGAGGCCCCCTTAGTCTCGAACATATTCCAGGAGACATATATTATTGATGCTCTAAATGACATCTCTGTTCAGACTGGGATACCGATAGTGGTAGATAGCTCAGTCTCTGGGTTTATTTCTGCTGAGTTCATAGATGTGCCACTGGAGCAGGCGCTGGCCCGCATCTGTGTTCCCTACGGATACACCTTCAAGTACATGGATGACGAGTACTACCTAATCGGTCCTGCTGAGCCGAAGACTCCTACCTTCCCCATTTTGAGCGAAACTGGGGTGGTTAAGATGAAGCATCTTAAGGCCGATACTGTCTCCAAGCTCCTGTCAGATGCCTATAAACCATATATTAAGGCTGATGGGGAAACAAATACGATTACCGTCACCGCTTCTCCTCAGTTTGTAGAGAGAATACTGAAGGATATAAGCGAGATCGATGCCCCCATTAGGCAAGTTATGCTGGAAGTATTGGTTACAGAGCTATCCACCAATGCAAGGAAAGCTCTGGGGACTGACTGGCAGTGGGATATGAAAGAAAGCACAAAGGAGGCCAGCGGAATCATCGGCTTTGCTGCCAGCACACTAGTCTCCACCTTAGGGTTTACCTCCAATGGTACAAGACCTTTCCTAATGTCCTTGAAGGCGCTGGTAGAAAAGGGAGAGGCCCGGGTTCACGCGAACCCAAAGATTGTTACTCTAGACGGGAAACCAGCAGAGGTGTTTCTAGGTGACGAGCAGACTTACATAGTATTGACCGATTCTGATCAGGGAAGCACCGTAACACGCCAGCGGGTTATAGTTAAGACCGGAGTTAACTTGAAGTTCCTTCCATATATATCGCCAGACGGTGAGATAACTCTCACAATTGAGCCAGAAGTCAGCAGTACAACTGGCCTAAACCGAGATGGATTTCCCATTGTTTCCAGCCGGAAAGCCAGCACTACTATCAGGGTTCGGGACGGTGAGACCTTTATCTTAGGGGGGCTTATTCACCAGTCAGAGACAAACAGTGTTGGCCGAGTACCAATCCTCGGGGATCTCCCGCTTCTCGGCAAGCTCTTTCGCTCTGAGAGATTCGAGATAGCAGAGACCGAGGTGGTTATTATGGTCACTCCGGTCATCATTGGAGAAGGAGTGGAGTAGGTATGGGTAGGCTTTGTCCTATAGTGGTAGTAGCCTTGGCATTGAGCTTCGCTGTTTGTTCTCTAGACTGTTCTGCTGCTTCACCTCATCTGGCTCTGAAGAACCCTGCTCTGCTTCGCGAGATGGATGGTCGACAGATATGGTATGGCTCTTATGATTTCTGGCTAGAGCAAGTCAGCGTAATATACGTGGAATACGATGAAGTAGCCCAAGGGTATGGAGCTTTCCTATGCCGGTTTGATCAGAATAAGCAGAACGTGGTTTGGTCGTATGCGGGAGCTCGGTCCGTTGGAAATTTAGGAATCGGGCTGGGAGTCCATCGAAGCGTTTTGGATGGAGGTGACTGGTGGCTGGATCTAGGCCTAGCATACGACCTTCAAGGACTTCTAACCCATGCTGCCATTAGGCAAATCCCCATAACCCGCTTAGGAAAGGTTAGTGATGAGGCGGAGCTGATTATAGGAGCTGAGATTGAGCTTATTCGCGACTATCTTACGGTAGGTGTGGACAGCATTTTCGCAGATAAGCCTAGGTATCAACCCTACGCTATAGTGAGCCTGATACCGGAGCTAGAATGCAAAGTTTTTGGAACGTTTGACCCCGATTGGTCGGAGACAGGCTCAGAATTGACGGTGCTCTTAGGAGATACATTTATTGAATTGGAGTACCGGTATAATCGTTCTAGCAAAGATTCCCAAGTTATGATAGGGGTAGGTCAGAAGTTCTAGCTAGTGCCCCATGAACTCTGGCCCCTATCACGTATCAGTCGCGCCTGGTGAATGCAGGAGCCATGGCAATATCCACAGTTTTCGCTGTAACAAAGCCTCGTTGGCGTCTAGGTCCGGCTGTAGCGAAGTTTGATTGTGTCAGCTTGGAGGAACTGTCCATGTACTACTTGCCAGGTTTTGAGGACTGGAGCAAACGTGCTTTGTCTTGGATAGCCGGAACCCTGGATCGCTGGTACTATTAGAGTTGGTGCTGGATTTGGAGGAATCCCATGCAGACGATTTGTGAACATGGCGTTAGGCTGAGTGGTAAGACAAACAGGGGTATAGTTGTCGAATTGCGTTCCCTGATGGAACAGGATTGGGATCTGCTTTTTAGATGGAATCAGGATCCTGAGGTGCTATACTACTCCGAAGGCGATGATGTCCAAGGCTACACACTGGAAGAGATCCAGGGTATTTATCGAAGTGTTTCACAAGCAGCATTCTGTTTTGTCATCGAAGTCGGTGGCATTCCCATTGGAGAATGCTGGCTACAAAGCATGAACCTAGAGCAGATCCTCGAGGCGTATCCCGAGCGGGGCTGTAGCCGCATCGATTTGATGATTGGTGAGAAGGCGTATTGGGGCCAGGGAATCGGCACAGAAGTCATACGCTTGCTTACTGATTTTGGATTTAAGGAAGAGGATGCAGACATGATCTTTGCATGCCATGTGGCTGACTATAACCTTGGAAGCCTAAAGGCCTTCGGTAAGGCAGGGTATAATCTCATCTTGACTGAAGCAGTAGAACCGGGAAAGAAGGCAAAATGTCACCATTTCCTAGCTATGCGTCGGGAGGAATGGGAGCAACAGGGACTATAGCCTAAGTGGGGGCTAAGGGTTGTCTACCCCTTTAGCGCTCCTGCCGTTAGCCCCGAGATGAATTGACGTGACATGGCGAGATACAAAGCCAATAGTGGAATGCTGGCGATGACCATGCCGGCAAACAATAGGCCCCAGTCAGTCATATATTGGCCAAAGAAGATGGTCATACCCAGTGGTATGGTTTTTAGCTTGTCAGATTGGATGAAAAGCAGTGGGAAGAAGAAGTCATTCCACCATGGCACGAAGTTGACTATAGTGACCGTTGCCAGTCCCGGGCGGATGAGGGGCAGCATAATCTTGTAGAAAATCTGTATGTCGCTGCAACCATCGATGCGGGCGGAGTACTCAAGGTCTTTAGGTATGGTCTTAAAGAACCCAGTGAGTAAAAAGACTGACATGGGCATGCCGCTGGCTGCGTAGGTGAGAATCAATGACCAATGGGTATTTAAGAGGCGTAGGTTTCGCATCAGCAGGAAAAGAGGGAGAATCCCCAGCCGTATTGGGATCATGATTCCCGCTAAGAAGTAAATGTAAAAGAAGCCATTTAGCTTGAATCTATAGCGACTCAGTCCATAGGCCGCCAAGGAAGAGCAGATAAGCACCAAAGCTGTGGAGGCCAGGGTGACCACTATACTGTTGACGAAGTAGGTATTGAAATGGGCTTTTTGCCATACCTGGGTAAAGGTATCTAGACTCCACATCTTCGGTAGCCCGAAGGGATCAAAGAAGATCTCCCGGGTTGACTTGAAGGAAGTAAT
>JAAYRF010000127.1 GCA_012518905.1 Bacillota bacterium
AGCTCTGCGGCCTTACCGATATCCTCCATGAGAGCAAACTCACCCCGACGACCTCTGGCTCGGGTACCCAGATAGGCTTGTTGTAGATCCTGCAAACCACTCACCCTTTTCCCATGTCTATAGAATTGGGAGAATCAAAGGTCGGTCCTTCCGGAGCCGACCTTTATAGTGATCCCAAGTCCCACGAACCCATCTTATATCAACCGTCGCTCCCGGCCTCGCCGTCGGCCCCCCAAGGGCTCAGGAAAGTCACCCCAATGGGTCACTGAACCTCCATGGGATTTCAATTCCATCCTTTCATCTTGTACTGCCGCATGATCCTGTTGGGATTCTTCCTGATTTACAGGTACTACTGGCCGTGCCATATCCGATTCTTCCATCAGAGCCTCGGGCACAACTTGAGATACTAGCCCCACAGCATCGTCTATGATGGGTTCCAAAACCACCTCAACGACCCAAGCTTGCCCATCAATCGCTTCCACTTCGTCTGCACCACAATCGTCCGCCATGGTCTCCGTGGTCTCTTCGATTACCTTGTCAGCTTCCGCAATATGGATCTCTTCCCTTTGGACATGCAGATATTCATCGGCACGGGGGTCCGCTTCGGAGCTAACCATCAACTCTATCCGTTCTTCAGATTCTTCCTCCTTCGACAGTTCTAAGGCCTTGAGCTCTAGAGGTTCTTCCTCCATCACAGGTCCGGTAGATTCCTGATGCAATACCTCTCCCGCCTGTGGTTCAAGTCTAGTAGTATATTCCACGGGGATCTCCACACCTTGTTCTATCCCTTCATCTATTGCGGATGCCTGATATGGAGCTGATACGAATATCTCGTCACCCGTAGCCACATCAATGAACTCATCTTCCACAGAAACACTCTTCTCCACTGATGTCTCCTTAAGCATGTCTTCCATACCGGTGGCTATATCTAGCCTCACCTCACCTTCTTCCTCATAAACAGTTCCCAAATATCCCACCGCCCCCCTTACCGCTACTTCGTCGACGACTAACGATAACTCTCCACTCTCGCATATGACCCACTCTGCTTCTAGGGGTTCGTCATAAGGTTTTGCTACTTCAACTGGCATTTCCTCACCTGATGACACTATGACCTCCAAAGGCTCATCTCCCTCTGCACCTTCCAGCTTCTGCTCAGTAAAAAGCCAGCTTTTATCCGGCAGATCGTCTTCAACAGATCTAGGTCCATAGATCGCATCTGTCAGAACATCCAGACGCTGAGCCAAATTGGTCAGTTGTCGACATAACGCCATTAGTTGATCATCATCCGAGCCCTCGTAAACGGCGTCAACCTCACCCCAGTAGAAAGACGACCCTACCTGCTCCTTGGCGGGCGCGTCGCTGGCGACGTGATGTAATTCCGTCGCACTATCTGCCTCGAGTGGAACTGGCTCACTCACCACTGCATCTGGCACCGATCCTTCCACTGGTATCTGTACTGTGGATTCCGCATGGGGATCTACCGGCGCTCTTGGATAGGGGATAGTCTGAAAGAGCTCTGTAGGCCGATGGACTAATTCTGCAGGATTTCTCTTTGCTAAGGCCCTTACGAAGACCTCCTGCTTAGCGATGTCGCTTATGGCTGCCTCCAAGCGGTCCAGATGCATTTTATCCGAGTCATAAAAAGATCGTGCCACCTGCCATCCCCTGCTGGGAAAGGCACATAAGGCTGGCAGAATAGCCATCTCCTCCAGCGTTAATGGGTTAGCTTCTTGGTAACTGTGAAGCATGAATACAGCTTTGTCCATATCCCAACCGCTATGGCGTACTATCATACGGGCCACATCGTATATTCTCAGATCGGTCCTGGCATTGTCAAAATCGATAATGTAGATTCTGCCATCATGGCCAGCAATGAGATTACTTGCTATAGGGCTGGTATGGCAAAC
>JAAYRF010000128.1 GCA_012518905.1 Bacillota bacterium
ACATAGAAAAGTCTTCTTTCCTCTTCCTCAATGCTAGATATCTTGTCCCCAAAAACCCGATAGAAAATCCAATTAGGATGGATTAGGGGATAGCTTCGCTCAACCGCATCCAGCAAGATGACTGCACTGGATTCCTTGCCCTTGTAGGAGTGGACTGTCGATGCCGTTACCCGCTTGCGGTCTTTTTCCGGCATATATAGACGTATATGATGCAAGAAGCAATCCAGCGTTCGGGTGCGTCTGGAGTGGTTATCTTTATAATCGACGTACCAAGGTAAAGCGTTTCTACGGCAAAGGAGCACCACATCGTGTCCTTGATCTAGAAAGTACCGGACTAATCTTAGAACAGCGGGAGTGATCTCATCTCTGTGGTGGGTCTCAATTTCACGTAGTGATAGTTGGATCTCATCGAGATTGTACACTTCGATGCGCCCGTAAGCTTGCGTGTGTGCCTTGGCCCCCGGGCCCTTGCCATGCATAAGGGCATTACTTGCGCTAACGATGGATTTGCCCGAGCGGTAGTTGGTACGAATATACAGCCGCGAGGCATCCTGGAAATAGTGATGGAAATCTGTGAAGAACTTCAAATCAGAGCCTGCAAACCCATTAATGGCTTGCCAGTCATCGCCTACTCCGAAGAAGCGTACTTTGGGGTTAATTGATCGGATTGCATCGATCATGGCGGCAAAAGCTGGCGTGAAGTCCTGAAACTCATCAATCATGACGAAATCAAGTTTAGATAACTCTCCTTGCTCTTCACCTCTTCTACGGATAAACCGAGTCTTGCCTGCACGGATGCGTGCTATAGCTTCCCACATCAGCCCATCGAAATCTTCCAGACCTCGGCTGGTTAGCCGGTCAAGGTAATCGCGGTATATGATTGAACCGATATCGATGAACTCCCCCTCTGACCATGACAAAGCCAGATGGGTGGCTGCTTGGCGTTGGAGCTTTTCGGGACTCCAGTTCAGTTTTCTGCAGCGCTGGATAAAGATGGTCATGGCTGCTGAGAAGCAGTCCGGATCCCTTGCTCTGACCTTCTCCCATATGGCATCCTCGGAAAGACGTCTGCATGGAATATTCTCGGCTTTAAGTTCTTGGATAAGCAGTTTTGTAAAGCCCTCTGCACCGTAGGTGAGCAAGTCATCCGGTGTGAATTCAAGGAATTTCCAGCCCTTTTGGGATGCCCAAAACTCCCGTTTTTCCTCACTCATGGTATCGTAGTCCGGGTCACCCTTCAGACCGAAGTACTCGATGATAACGCCCCCATAACGTCCCGTACGAATCATGAAATCAGGTCGATAGTTGGTGCCATCCCAACGGTAGTTCGCCTCATATGTATATTCAATATCGTGTTCGAAAAGTGCATTGGCAATGACTTTCTCCCCGTAGGACTTGATAAAGTCACCGCCGAGACTCTCTCGGGGTAAGGAGCGTCGGTAGGCGAGAAATTCGTCCCGTGGCAGCTGAAACTTTCCATCTACTATCTGCTCCCAGTCGTCTCGAAAGTGGGCTAGCATTAGGTCTCGAATCCTGTAGGAATACTCACTAGATCGCACATATTCGTCAACGATCTCCTGTACTTCCCGCCTCAAAGCCAGGTGCTCGTTGGGTATATCATCATAGATCAGGCTTTCTTCCGGATGGACAAGTGCATAGGCTAGAGCATGGAAGGTCATGACATGGGGCAGATGGTCGTTGAGTTCAGACTTGAGTTCTGCCATCATATGTTCCGCGGCGCTTCTATTGAAGGCAAGGAGCAAGATCTTGTCCGGGGATACATCACAATGATGCTGCAGGAAGATGGTGCGGGTAACTAATGTCCTGGTCTTGCCACTGCCTGCCCGTGCCACCACTTGGATATCGCCTGTGGTGGCAGCCACCGCTGCGGCTTGGTCTTGATCGAGTGGCTTCTCGGTGTTGTTTTTCGACCATTCCCGAACGAAATCTGCCTTCACAAGGTCGTACTCTGCCTTCCCCATGAATCTAGCATCGGGATCTCTAGCAAAGGTGTCATCTGCGCCGAGGAAGTCACTTTGGAGGATGGGCAGTAATTTTCTGCGAGCTGCCTCCTTGCGTACGCTGGCCTCATGTTGCTGTTGTCGCCGCACCTGCTCCACCTCGTCCCGTTGGTTTGCCTCTGCCAAGAGCTTCCGGACTCTCTTTTGACCAGCTGTGATAGATTCTGATTTGCGCTGGCCATCGGAGGCTAAGAGCTTTAGCGTACCCGCCCGGCGCTGTGCTATCAATTCGGGAAGTCGGGACCATTCTTCGGGTGATAGCGAATCTCGAAGCTTTGCCACGATCATCTTCTCTCTTTCCGACAAGCAGTGAGAGCTATCTCCACGCACGATGGCAGGAGCCAAGATCGTCAGGTAGTAGTCGGCATTTGTCTCCCATACGCTCCAGTAGTTAATCAGCTTATCAAGTAGTTCAAGTCCAGTCTCCGCCAACACACTTTCTCCTTTCCCCAGGGATCCAGAGTGCACGCAAAAGCGGGCTTGTCAATGTCCATGAGTTTCGGATCCGGGAATCGTCCTTCGCCCACCCTGTATCCATTCCCCAAATTCTTGCATCGGCCTGCCTGGAAGGGATCTCACTGGCGGCATTGACTAACGCGCTAGTCCACCATACTCTGTAATCGGGGGTTAGGCCAGGGGTAAAGAAAAGCGCGCAACCTACGTTGCGCGCCGCTTCATTGCATGTCTTTCGCTTCTGCTAGCTAAAGACCCTATTCTACGAGGTCTTGAGCAACCGGCTCAAGAATCCCTTTTTCTTGACCTCGCCGGTCTTCCCTTTAGCCGGTCCAGTCACCGCTTTGCGGGCACCGCATTTGGGGCAGTAGTCCTCCCACATAGCGATGTTCTCACCGCAATCAACACATTTGGCCATCTTCTTCCCCCCCAAGCATTTTTCCCTACGCTTACGAGGTTAGCTGACGGTTAGGGCCGGGCCGCCCCTCTGCCAAATGCAGATTAACCCAAGGGTTCCCCCGTTCCAGTGACTGGATTAAGCATGTAATCTTAGTATAACTCTAAAATAAAGAAAGCACAAGGTTATGAGCGATGAAGGTTCAGAATACTGGTTAATAGAGGTATTATAGAAGGAAGAATCTATCCATGGTAGAAATATGAGTACAAGGTTGGGGTAACACTTACTCTCTAAGCCCAATAGATTAAATTGCAGCAATATCTTTGTCCATGGGCTCTCCGCCTTGACCTGGGATTATACTGGCCGGGGGATTATTGTCTAGTTTGTCATAGAAAATCTTTGCTTCATGGCAGGAATAGGTGGCTTAAGTGGAGTAGATCTCTTCAGAACTGACCGGTCAGTTCTGTGGGAGTATGGTTTTCCTTAGCATGCTATCTGGAATGCAAGGGCCCATACAACCCAAGTTGCGTTGGGGCCGCCACCGGTTCATAATCGCAGACAAGGAGGCTAACTTGGTATGTCAGGTACTGATAGTAAACGGGAACGTATCCTGGCGGCTGCATTGGATATTTTTTCGACCCAGGGATTTGCCAATGCCACTGTACAAGAGATCGCAGGGCGGGCGAAGGTAGGTAAAGGCACTGTCTACACATATTTCCCGGCTAAGGAGGATATACTCACCTATCTCTTAGATGAAGGCTTGGCCCATATGGGTCAGCATATAGGGAATCGAATAAGAACGGTAAAAGGGAGTGCCACCAAGCTCCAGGCAATCTTACGTGAGCAATTGCGGTATTTTCACGAGCATCAATCCCTATGTCGGTTGCTCGCCCGGGAAGCGTGGGGCCATGATTATGCGTCGGATTCTCTGGCTCAAAGGATTCGATCCAGCTATATCGGGATGCTGCAGGAGGTGATTGAAAAAGGCATTAAGGAAGGTGAGCTCAGGGCACTAGACTCGGAGACAGTAGCTACAGCCCTTTACGGTATGACTAGTATCGTGGCACTATATGCCAAGGACCTATCCTGTGAGAAGGCACTAGAGCGCATAGAGATGACTTTACAGGAGCTGTTTTTCGGAGGTATTACACTGTCTCCTGCCACTATGCAGGAGGCTTGATAGAGGAGGTAGGGAAATGCGATTTGCCACCGCCTACTTAGGCGAAGCTATGATTCGCCAAGGATTAGGCTACATTTCCAAGTCACCGGAGAAAAATCTCAACAAGATCTTGGACTGGTCCCAAAGGATTGCCAGGGATCCTTACCACAAGCAGTTGATTGAAAGCGTGAGGAATGTCCTACAGGACCCTAATAGCCCCTGGCCGGATTTTATGGTAAAGGCCTTTGAAGAAATTCACCCCAATATCCGGGACACCATTGCCATCAATTATTTTGTTAACGGCACGTTCTTAGGAGTACCTAAGCAGCAAGAGGTCGCCAAGCGGCTGGGGGCTTCAGTACCCTTTGCAGTACTGATGGACCCGACGGCGCGGTGCAATCTTAAGTGTACTGGCTGCTGGGCCGGGGAGTATAAGGGTGAGGATCTTTCCTTGGAAGTAATGGATAGAGTGCTTACCGAGGCAGAAGAACTGGGGATTTACTTCATCGTACTATCTGGCGGGGAGCCCACTCTACGCAGGAAGGACATATTTGAGCTGGCTCGAAGGCACCCGGAACAGGTATTCCACCTCTTTACCAATGGAACCATGATCAATGAGCAGTTCGTTGAGGCAATGGTGGATGTAGGTAACGTCACCTTAGCTATTAGTCTCGAAGGTATGAAGGAACATACCGATGAGCGCCGGGGTGAAGGCGTCTTTGAAAGTGTGATGCATTCCATGGATCTATTGAAACAAGGTGGGTGCCTATACGGAGCTTCAGTGACTTATACTCGTAAGAATGTGGAGCATGTAGCTTCGGAAGAATTCATTGATCTACTCATAGATAAAGGAGCTCGTTTCGTCTGGTACTTCACCTATATTCCCGTTGGCGCCAGTGCCGATCTTGACTTAATGGCTACGCCAGAGCAGCGAGCCTACATGCACAAGCGCACATCAGAGCTTCGGATGCGGAAGCCCATCTTCCTAATGGACTTCTGGAATGATGGGGCAGTTTCCGGTGGATGCATTGCCGGTGGAAGGCGATATATGCATATAAATGCTGCCGGGGAGGTAGAACCCTGTGCTTTTGTCCACTATGCGACACATAACATCAATGAGGTGTCTTTGGAAGAGGCCCTTAAATCGCCACTCTTCTTAGCTTACCAGAAGCGGCAGCCATTCAACCAGAACCATTTACGGCCCTGTCCCCTTATCGACAATCCCGATGCCATGCGGGATATGGTGCATGAGTCCAACGCGCACTCTACTGAAGCTCACGTAGGTGAGACGGCTGATGAATTTGCCGCGAAGCTGCAGGACTATGCCGGTGCTTGGGGCGATGTAGCTGATGGAATCGAGCGGGAAGAAAGAGCTGCTAGGGAAGGTAAGGTCGGATAACGCTGATAGCGCTTTCTTGGGAAAGGCTAGAAGATGACTATCCCATGCTTGACCGAGCTCAAGGAAGCTAGCAGTAAGAAAGCTGCCCCTAGGGGTGGCTTTTTGCTTTGTGCCCGAGATTGCGGAGGAATTTCCTGTCTTGTGGGGAAATCAAGTTAGGGAATCAAAAGAAGAGGTATTTCCAGATGAAGGAGAGGCAAACAGTGAATCGCAAACTGTCTATCCTATTAGTCTGTTTGTTAGTTGTGGCGGGGATAGTTATCCACTTGGTTTCCTCGGGCAGGGAAGGGCGCTTTTCGGACAAGGCTCAAGTGGAGGTACTGGCCGATAGCCTCATCTCCGCCATCATGCAGGGGAATGAGGATGCACTGGAGAGGGCTTTGCACCAGGAATTTGTCTTTGACGCCTATGACATGATAGTGAGTCGTTCCCAGTTTATCAGGGAAGTAGTTAAAGGTGATCTTTGGGCTAAGCTATCCGATGATGGGCAGCTGGAGATTTCCGGAGATCTGGCCTCCCTTACTGCACCTTTCGAGGCTAATGTAGTTTGGGATGATGAGTTTCTGGAGATCTCTGGTACCATGACAGTTGACTTTGTCAAATCTGAAAAGGTTTGGTCCGCCCGGAGTATCAGAATTATGCCCACATTCTAGGAAGGAACAGCACATATGGCTGATGTTTTCATTGGTATTACGCTGCCGGAGGATTTCCACCAGGAAGTGGAGGTGTGGCGGCGCCGTTTTGCTGCACCGAAGACAGTGCCCCATATCACTGTGATCCCTCCCTTTAGGTGGCCTGCCTCCCGGGATGATTTAGAAGAGGAAGTCAAAAAGAGTCTAGAGGGTCTTAGTCCCTTTTTAGTTGCAACCAACGGCGTCGGCCGCTTCGGTAGAAGGGTCATCTTCATCGCGGTGGCGCCTTCGCCGGCTATTATGGCGCTGCATCAAAAGTTGCGTAAAGGTTTGTCCCTGGAAGATGAAAGGCGAGGCAGGGGGCGGCCCTATCATCCCCATATTACTTTAGCCACCCGGCTTTCACCGGGAGAGTTTAACACCTATGTAGAAGAGCTGGCAGGGTATGAGCCCCAAGAAGAGTTCACCTGCGGCCACGTAGCCATTTTCAAAATGGTTACACAAGGCTCCATCCGTCGGTGGCAGGTGTGGAAAGAGGTACCCCTTTTGGGGTGATGCTAGGTTTATAGATAGCCGGGATCTAGCCGGGATGCTCAGCAGCTGCTCTTAGATTAGCTTTCTTCGGTAGTGGCAGCCTCTGCCTCTGCCAAAAATTCATTGATGCGGGAAGACAAAATTCCCAGGGCAACGGCATTATGACCACCCCTGGGTATTATGATATCGGCGTAGCGCTTAGAGGGCTCTACAAAGGCATCGTGCATCGGTTTGACCGTCTCCAGATATTGCTCACAAACTGACTCCAAGGTGCGGCCCCTTTCCGCTATATCCCGCAGCATCCGCCGCAGTACCCGGACATCGGCATCGGTATCAACATAGACCTTGATGTCCAGTAGCTCACGGAGGGAGGCTTCCGCCAAAACCAAAATCCCTTCCACGATAGTCACCGGGCGAGGCCCAATGGAGATAGTTTGGACGGTCCTTAAGTGGGTGGTAAAATCATAAGTGGGCATTTCTATGGCTTTTCCTGCCCTCAGGGCCTTTAGATGAGATACTAATAGCTCTGTCTCAAAGGCGTCGGGATGATCGTAATTTAGGCGACTGCGCTCTTGAAAGGTCAGATGGGGTAAATGCTTATAGTAGGAATCATACGGGATTAATACAGCGGTATCCTCACCTAGTTGGTTACATAGACTCTTAGCCAGGGTAGTCTTGCCAGACCCTGTACCTCCGGCGACACCAATGAACAACATGATGAGCCTCCTGTTCAGCAAATATCATGGAAAATTCCGGATAAACGAGTAGAGTCATGCTATTAACACGTTGTTTAAGTCGGATACTTCTCCGACCCATCTAGGGATTCGACACTCCTTGATGCCTTCCTTGTGGAGGAGAAAGTATTGGTCTAACCATGGCCTTTGCACGCCGGTTTTTGGCCAAAATAGGAAAAGTAGTCTTGTACCAGTACAATCTCAAGCCAGGCAGGGAGAAAGGTCCTTTGCGGCGAATCAGAGATGAAAACTCTAGGGGGTGGTGCTGATATGGGGTTACAATTGCAGACTGAGCGACTTATTATCCGGGAATTCATATATGAGGACTGGCCGGCGGTGCATGCTTACGCATCGGATCCTAAAGTCACCCGATATATGTCCTGGGGCCCGAATGACGAGGCAGCAAGCCGGGGCTTTGTGAAGGCAGCAGTAGCACAGCAACAAGAGGTATCCAGAACAGCATATGATCTGGCTATTACACTCAAGAGTAATGGGAAACTCATTGGTGGTTGTGGCATCTATCGGCAAAGGTTCAAGGAAGGTGAGATGGGCTACTGCCTGCATCGCGCTTACTGGAATAAAGGCTACGTAACTGAGGCAGCTGCTGCCCTTTTGGAGTTTGCCTTCAGCCAAGAGGACTTCCATCGCATCTATGCTACCTGTGATCCCCAAAACCTTGGATCAGCTAGGGTCATGGAGAAAAACGGCATGCGCAGGGAAGGGTACATGAAGGAACATCTTTTCAGAGATGGTCAGTGGAGAGACTCCTTGCTGTATGCCATTTTGAGTTGGGAATGGAGATCGGCTAGGGAAGAGGTATAGTAGTTTAGAGAAAGCCACCGGTCCCGAGTAAGCCCTTCTGGGAGCCGGTGGCATCTTGACGCTGGGTAGGTCTTAAACTTCGAATATCCTAATGGCTTCCCTTAGCTTCTCGGCATTACCTGTCAGCGTATCGACGACTTCTGCTAGGCCCAAGATGGAAGCCGATTGCTCTTCGGTGGCACTGGCGATTTGCTGGCTGCCGCTACCAATCTGAGATGCTGCCCCGGCAACTTCTCCTATGCGGATGGCCATATCTTCGATGGCCAGCTTGATGCCGGCAAAGGCTTGATCTGTAGCTTCCATGGCTTCGGTACCGGCCTTGACCTCTAGGGCCATCTTTTCATTCTGCTCCACTGTGTCCATGGTCTCTGACTGGATGAGCTGCACGAGTTCACTGATGCGGGCAGCCGCAGAGTCAGTCTGTTTGGCTAGGTTCCTTACTTCTTCTGCTACCACGGCAAAGCCCCGTCCAAACTCCCCGGCCCTGGCAGCTTCAATGGCGGCATTGAGGGCTAAGAG
>JAAYRF010000129.1 GCA_012518905.1 Bacillota bacterium
GTATACCACGTCCAGCCCCCACGCCCAACATTTGGCGCAACGGCAGCAACGTCAGCAGCGACGACATATGGCTCAACTCGGTACTGCCAAGCACTAGCCAAGTCTAAAGCATGATATATGGGGTTGACTAAATCCATGAGCTCCATAGCCCGCTCACCTTCTCCCAACATAGCCGTAGCCATAATTACCCACATGGCGGCATGGGTATACTGGCCACCGTTCTCCCGCACCCCTGGTACATAAGACCGAATGTAGCCCGGATCGGGAAGCATTCTGTCAAAGGGTGGTGCGAGTAGGAGTATCATTCCATCTTCCTTGCGTACCAGATAATCACCCACCGCCCGCATGGCCTCCCTGGCCCGCTCAGGATCGGCTGCCCCGGATATTACTGCCCAAGATTGTGCGATGGAATCGATTTTGCACTCTTCGTTGTTCGCAGACCCCAAGGGAGTTCCGTCATCAAAGTAGGCCCGACGATACCATTCACCGTCCCAAGCCGAGTGATATAGAGCATGAGCCAACCGCTTGGCCTCTCGCAAGTAGCGACTGGCCCTTTCATCATCGCCTTTGGTCTCTGTGATGGGAGCAAACTTGATCAAAATCGTATGGAGAAACCATCCCATCCAAACACTCTCACCACTGCCTTGCCAACCTACCCTGTTCATCCCATCGTTCCAATCACCGGATCCCATAAGGGGCAGCCCATGTTCACCAAAGCGGAGGCTGCGCTCAATGGCTCGCCAACAGTGCTGGATGATGCTGGCCTTTTGCGACGACTGTCTGGGGGTGCCGTACCGCTCCTGTTCATCGGGCCCTAGGGGGTCATCTTCTAGAAAGCCAACTTCTTCTTCCCAGATAGAAGTATCTCCGGTCACCTCCACATACTTAGCGGTGACAAATGGAAGCCATAATAGGTCATCGGCAAAACGAGTTCTAATGCCTTTGTTAGAGTCGGGATGCCACCAATGCTGGACATCTCCTTCTACATATTGGTGGGCGGCGGCCCTAAGTATATGAGCCCTGGCAATGCTCGGCCTGCTGACTAATAGTGCCATTACATCCTGCAGCTGGTCACGGTACCCATAAGCTCCACCGGCCTGGTAAAAAGCAGAGCGACCCCACACTCGGCAAGCAAGGTTCTGATAGAGCAACCACCTGTTTACCAGGATGTCCAAGGCTTGATTAGGTGTGCTAATCTCAACGCTGCGTAAGGTCTCATCCCACCAGCCTTGCACTTCCTCCAGAGCGCTGCGTGCCAGAAGGGGATCGCCGTAACGTCCAACCATAGTCTCCACATCACTAGTATTAGCAACTTCTCCCAGAAGGAAAACTATCTCTACTTCGTCCCCGGGCTCCAGCTCTAGGGGAGCCATTATGGCCATGCACGGGTCGAACCCAGAACCAACATTTCCAGACAGATTCTTTCCTTTGAGGCCTTTTGGTGACGCCAAAGAGCCATCAAAGCCGATAAGCTCCCGACGATCTCCGGTGAAGCTAAATCCGGGCAAGGAGGTAGCCAGAAAGGCTACCCTTTCCCGATAGACATCGTCTCGGAAGGAGCTCCGTGCTACGATGGTCTTGGTCGCCGAGTCAACACCGGTCACTATCTGCTGCTGGGTTATCTCCCGATGCACGCCTAAGGTAAGTTCAGCATAAAAGCTTGTCGTCAAGTGCCGTGTGTCTGGGCCCAGGTTCTTTAGCTTCAATCGATAGATTTTCACGGGATCCTTTAGGGGAACAAACACCCAAAGGGTCTGTTCAAGGCCATGGCTGGTATGGCAGAACCTGGAATATCCCTGACCATGACTGACAATATACTCCTCGGGCTCAAGGATGGGGCTGGCTGTTGGAGACCAGATATCTTCTGATTTCTCATCCTTCAAGTATAAAGCTTCCCCGGGAGGATCGATAACAGGGTCATTGGACCAAGGAGTAAGCTTGTTCTCGCGACTGTTTTCGGTCCAAGTGTAGCCGGCCCCTGACTCCGAAATAAGAAAACCTATAGCTGGATTGCTCACCACATTGATCCAGGGTGCCGGGGTAGTCACTCCTTGCCTGAGCAAAATAGTGTACTCCCGCCCATCGGGCGAAAATCCTCCCAGCGTATTGAAGAACACCAAATCCGTCGGTCTCCCATGCCCGCCATCTAGCTCAGCGGGGAGCAGGCGAGACATAGTCCTAGCCAGCTCTACGTCATCTGGGTTAGCATCATTTACCAAAGCATCTAACGTTGACGGTTCCCAGCTGCCGTCTAGACTCTCACCATCTCCTAAGGAAATGGTCGGTTCCGGTGGCCGTCGCCGGGCCAGAAGGCCACGGCGAGAGACAGCGACCAACCGATGAGGCCGATTGCGTGCCTTTTCACCTAGAGAGCCCTGCCCATTTCCGATAACCACCCGGGCAGCAGCCTCTAAGAGATCCTGCTCCATTGGCGCTAATTGTGTGACCTGCTTGAGGAATATGCCACCTGGTCGATTTTCCTTAGCTTGAGCGTGGCCACTGGCAAGCAATTGGCGCAACAGATCGTGTACTGCCTGTTCGTACCCTGCAGCTTCCTGGTTTAGCACCACCAAATCTACCGGCAGGCCTTTCATTCGCCAGTATTCATGGGCGACTAGAGCTTGCCGCACTATTTCTCTTTCTTTTTGTGATTTGATCTTTACCAACAAGATGGGCATATCCCCTGATATGCCTAAGGCCCACAAGCTCGGTTGTCCCAAGCGATTCCGAACTGCAATACTGCGCTGGCTTGCCTCCAATGGATATCCATAGATTAGGCGAGTAGCAATCGACTGGAAGAGATGGGCCTCGGTTAGACTGAGGTTCAGATAACGCAGTTCCACTTGACTTCGGGCCCAAGCCAAAGCGAAATCCCGATTGGCCCCATCTGGCTCGTGGTAGCCTTTGGCTAGAGCTATGGCTTCTGATCGGGATCGAGCCAAAGCTGTGGAGTACACTATTCGCACCGTCTTTCCAGGCAGAATACGAACTCGACGACGTAAACTCATGCAGGGATCCAAAACTGCCCCCACTCGGCCTGAAAGCCGCCGGTCTAGAGATTCCGGTCTGGATAAATCAGTCCCCCTACCGATGAACCTAGCTCTATCGGTCTCGTATTCCAGATCACCTACAGTATTGCCCTCAACGGAAACGGTGTGCACAACCCAAAGAGCTTCTTGATTTTCGTGGCGGGGACGCCTGTGGGCCAGCAAAGCATCGCAATCGGGGATGAGCTCCGTTTGGACGAAAAGATTGCCGAAAGCGGGATGAGCCAAGTCTGCAGCTCTTCTATCGGCCACAACCTCGAAGAAGCTAGTTACTTCGATTAAGCGGGACTCTGTGCCGTGATTCGTCAGAGATATCCGCCGGATTTCTGCATTCTGCTCCGATGAAACGGTTATCTCCATTCTGGTCTTGAGATTATCATCCCAGCGCAGGAATTCTGCGCGATCATCAGCAAATTCGACCTCATAGACATCTGGCACCACCTTAGTTGGCTCATATGTAGCAGACCATATGCGATTTTTCTTTAAGTCCTTGATATA
>JAAYRF010000130.1 GCA_012518905.1 Bacillota bacterium
AAGATGTGTCATTCTGGCCGCTTGATTCTAGACAGCCGCAGGCCACAAAAGAGGCAAATACAGGGTGGGGAGTATTTGATGCTTACCAAGATACGTACCTGGAAATCCCTTCCTAATTCAGCATGGTTCCTTCTTGCTTTGCTTGACAGCATACATGCTTTTGTCGGCCATTTTGAGTAAACTGTCGATATCAAAAGGCTGTCCCGGCTGCAAGAAAGCGGTACCAATACTAACTCCCAAACCATGAAGTCTTTCGTTATCTGCAATCCATACCTCGGTGGCAGTCTGAATGCGATCCCTTACATATTTGAGCTCACTAAGGTCCACCTCCCGCAAGAGCACCACAAATTCATCGCCACCGAAACGACACGCTACATCATTTTCACGTATATTATCATCTAAACATGCAGCGAACATCCTCAAAACCTCGTCGCCGAATAAGTGTCCATGACTATCATTGATAGCTTTGAAGTTATCTAGATCTATCATCAGTATTCCCAAGCCATTTCTTTCTTGCATAATCTCGGGCATTTCCTTTTCCATTACCTCCATCATGCCCTGACGATTATAGTGACTGGTCAGGGGATCTTTGAGAGCCCTATCTTTGAGTTCTGCCGACATCATGCTATAGGGCGCTTCAATCCCCTGTGTTAGAACGCCTGAGTAAATAACATAATAAGAAATCACCTTAAGTATATGCCCTAGCATGTTGGCGATACCATAAACATCGGTATAGAGAGTAAAAGTAAGCTCAGATATAGCTGTGATTACCATGGCTACTCCCACAGCCCTGAAAGTACCCTGCTCAACACGGTCCTTGCGTAAGTACAGCATATAGGCACTACTAAGAAGAAGGCAGATAATTATATATTCGCTCAGCACTTTGAAGCTTGTAAGCCCTAGCCCTTCGACAAAACAGGTAGGGAATACCCGAAAAACCATTATGCTAAGCAACAAGCAAACTGTCGTTAAGGTGTAGACAATATTTGTGAGCCTGCGGTTGATCTGTTGTCGTGGTAAGAGTAGGACGACAAAAAGGGACACCGCCTCTATAAAGCGCCCTGCGATCCATAGCTGGGTCGGGATATCAGCACCAAAAGCCGGGAATACCCCCATCCCCTTATATGTAAGTAAGTGACTGAAATCCAAAACAGCCACATGAAAGTAGGCTATCCCCAAAAAGAGAAACGTGGTGTTTCTAGAGTATTGGTAGGTACGGGTGGCCAACACATATATTAAGGCTGCCACAACAATGGCAAAACCCTCTACCAAAGCATGGAAAAGAAGGTAATTAGCTCGTGCCACAACATATAAAACAACACTGGCACCAAGTAATAGCGATAAGATAATCCAACCCCCCATTGTCCTGTTGGATCAGAATACATCTATGTTAACAATTCTTGCTGTTGCACCACTGGTCCTTCCCTAGCGAAAAACAATTCGGAAGGCCTAAGGCAAATCAAAGCTGGCTAGCTCCAGTTAGTTCACTATGAAACAGCCAAGGATATGCTGTTTGTGGCTGGCCATGTTGATGTTGAACCAGAATACCCTCCAGACATCATCAAACATCGTTTTCATCTCGCAGGATTGCATACACCGCAAGATCTTCATATGAGCCCCTCAGAAAAACTACTTGCCTCAAAGTACCTTCATAGGACATGCCTAGCTTCTGCATCACTCGACCAGAGGCAGGGTTAGATGCCAGATGGCGTGCCTGTATTCGGTTGAGCTCGAGTACCCTGAAGCCATAGTCCATCAAAGCCCCGGCAGCTTCAGTGCAATAGCCTTTGTTCCAGTGAGGTTTCCCAATCCAATACCCCAATTCTGCCCAGTGATTCTTCTTATTTACGCCTAGCGAAACACAGCCAATGAAAGTCCCCTCTGGTTTCAGTGTGGCGGCCAGGGCGATCACTTCGCCCCTATCAAACGGCTCTCTCTGTCTACTGATCCATTCTTCGGCCACGCCATCTTCATAAGGGTGGGGAATATTTATTGTCATCCTGGCGATATCCCAGTCCCCGGCAAGCCTCTGCACATCCTGGGCATCATCCAAACTAAAGCGGCGCAGCAAGAGACGTTCTGTCTCTATTGGATGGAACTCAGTCATGGCCACTCCTTTTCACATCCCTTCTAAACTGCTCCGCCTAGCCTTATCTCTATTCTTTCATCTTGCCAATGTACTACGATATCGAAGCTCTCCATGAGTTACTCCCCCCGCAACTCGATGCGTCTTTGATAGCCAAATCGCTCTTGGTAAGCAATTTGTCACTAGATATGTGTTGATGCCTGTCATCGAGATAGAGCGAAGCGATCGGCAACCTCCCACATATCATGATATTATCTTCCTCGGTCATGAGGGCTCTCTGTCCACTCTAAGTCGGCAAAACTTCCCGATTACTCCAGCCAGCCGATATGGTAGTGGACGGCAGCTTACTGTTCAAGTACTACATGCGCCGACCAAAGCAGAGCGTCGTCCGCATAGGCATGACGATTTCCCCACCGGCATCTTCAATTAGCGAGCCCGCCGATTTAAAGAAAACATCACTCTGTCCTGCGTGATCCGGCCATGTTTTGACAAGATCCAGATATCCCTTTGCGCTATAGCGAATGCTGCTATAGTAGCGAATTACTCTCCACTCAGCGAATTCCTCCCAGGATAGCATCTGCTCCTCCTTACGCCGATCTTTCATCTCCTGCGCTGCATCGAGGTCGTCAACGTACAGATGTCGTGCGTGATTCCGGTAGATAAGATCAAGGTCTTTGTGAATTTGATCATGACCACGGAGGAAAGTGTGCCAGAAGATCCCCACAGCCCCTTGGGGTCTGAGCACGCGCAGAAGCTGTCGATACCCAGCCTCGGTTACCCAGTGAAAAGCAGTTCCCGAAATCACCAAGTCAAACTCGTCGGACCCATCAGACCATGTCTCAAATGCTGCGTTCTCGAACCTCACGTTAGGATACTTGTGGAACTTCTTCTTGCACAAAGCGAGCATGTTGGCTCCAGGGTCGAGAGCGCACACCTTGAAACCCCGCAGGACAAAGGGCTCGGTCGATTTGCCTGTCCCGCAGCCCACGTCCAGAATGTGGGCGTCTGCCGAGATCCTCGATAGCCATAGCAGGTCGTCGATCAAGAGAGAGGGGTACCCCGGTCGCGACGATTCGTAGAGCTCTGCTACGGTATCAAAGTATAGACGTTTTTCCATTACCTATCCACCTCGCACATTGTAATTAACGCTCGTGTCCAGCAGTTTCATGGATGGAGACATGTCTTCTACCAAACCCCTGGTATCAAACGGTAGCCAACCCGTTTTGAGTATTCACGATAGCCCTGAAGTTCTTTCTGTAGCACGCGGTCTTCCATCGCCCAGGTGGCGATTATGCTGCCAAGGAACATCACGCCAAACGCCATAGTCTGGATGTATTGTTCTCCGATACAGGAAACGCTTCTATCTTCGGGTAGTGATTGTGGCGGGTACTTGGCTCGTTATTCCTCGCTCTCACGTAGGTTCCTGCCTTTCCTGTTTTGGATACAGAAAAACTCCCTAGCAGAGAGATGATCTCCACTAGGGTTCAAAAATGTCTTTTCGTGAGCCGGCAGCGGTCACCTTTGCCAAGGAGGGCTCCATGCCTCTGTGCTCAATTATTCGATTGGAGACGATTCGGTGTTCCAAAGTCCCCCCGATGACGCTTCCTATCCTTGGACATAGTGAGAATGTAAGAAACGGGACTATCACTTACGTGGAAGTTACCCACCCGCGTGGATAGCGCTGCTGGCGCTCTCGGCAATCATTTCGCTATGTCTGGTTGCTTCTGAGATTATGTACAGGGAAGAAGCAAAAAGCTAATCTCTGTGTAGTTCGATCTTCTTTGCATACCAGACCTCCCCTTTGATCGTACGCACGATACAAGATCCTATCCGTCCCCATTAAGGGAGCTCAATCTCAGCAACACTCTTTACCCGAAGCCCATCAAAAGTGAAATGAAGGATATAGGGCATTTTGTCGACAATACTGCAGAAGCCTTCATAGCCAAAAGAGGAGTCGTAGTAGTTGATGATGGTCCCTAAGGCTGTACCGTGCGTGCCGATGGCTATGCTCTCGCCAAAACTAGCTTTGATTACCTTCTCCAAAGCGGAAATGTTCCTTGCTTGGACTTCTCTAAGGGATTCTCCATCACCACGCCGGTAGTCGAAATCTTGCCATTGCTGTCTCGCAAAAGTGAAGAAATCATCAACCCAGCCCCCCGTACACCGTTCACGGAAATCATCTACCAAGATAACTTGAGTCCCAATAGAGTTGGCTAGATCGCTAACGGTCTCCACTGCCCTAAGATAGGGACTAGAATATACCTTTGAAATACCTTTACCAAGGAGCACAGCGCTAACCCTCTTGCTGTCAGCCTTGCCTACCGCGGTCAATGGCCGAATATCCTCCTGCCTTATGGATATGTCAGAATGAGCGTGACGGACAAAATACACACTAGTAATCAA
>JAAYRF010000131.1 GCA_012518905.1 Bacillota bacterium
AGGGTTGGCCGTGCTTGGAATGCCCTTCGGGAAAACGAAACAGCCGCGGCCTGTATGGGCGTCAATATCAAGCGCTATCGGGTCTCGGCTTTTGCGGGAGCCGCCGCCATTGCGGGGCTGGCCGGAGCACTATTTGCGTCATGGCAAGGAGCAATCTTTCCTCAGAATTTCACAATGAATGAAACCATCGCCCTTTATTGCATGATCGTACTAGGCGGCACCCGGAGCATTCCCGGCATCATGCTGGGGGTGCTGCTACTTCAGGTTTTGCCCGAAGTCCTCAGGGCCTATAGTGTCTATCGCATGCTGATTTACGGCTTTGCATTAGCTTTGCTCGCCATCTTCCGACCGCAAGGCTTAATTAGCAGTGGGGAGCGCCTCATAGGAATAAGTGAAAGGTGGTTCTCCCACGGCAAAAGAGATCAATCCACCGCCCCCGGTGACGATATCGGTGAAAGTGCTGCAAGCAACGACCCAATCCTGGAGATCCAGAATCTTAGCTGCAACTTCGGTGGGCTAGCCGCCCTTACCGATGTGAGTCTTGCCGTTTTCCAGGGGGAAATCCTGGGCATCATTGGGCCGAATGGGGCTGGCAAGACGACCCTTTTTAATCTGATTACAGGTCTGATTAAGCCCACCACCGGCGATATCAAGTTAAATGGTCAGTCCATTGTAGATAAAGCTCCCCATGAGGTAACAGCTCAGGGAGTGGCCCGCACTTTCCAAAATATTAGGCTATACGAGACCCAAAGCATCTTAGAGAACGTCCTGGCCGGCTGCCACCTGCGCCAGGATACCGGCCTTGCTGAGATTCTCTTTAGGACAAAACCATTTGTCTCTAAGGAAACGGAGGCAGTCTTGCATGTAAGAAATACCCTCTCTGATATGGAATGCGGCCTGGCCGAGAGGGAAGGGAACGTGGTGGCAGAACTCTCTTACCCCGACAAGCGCCGGGTAGAGATGGCCCGAGCTTTAGCTACAGGAGCTAAGCTGGTCCTGCTAGATGAGCCGGCTGCCGGCATGACAGCGGAGGAGATCGCCGTAATGGCCAAGGAGCTCTCCATTCTTCAAGACCGTGGCTACACTATCGTCATCATAGAACATCATATGGACCTAATTACAGCAGTCTGTGACCGAGTGATCGTGCTTGACCACGGAGAGAAGATAGCTGAAGGCACCTGCACAGAGATTGCTGAAAACCCAGAAGTCATTCGGGCTTACTTTGGCAGCTCTATGGAGTATGGTGAAACACTGGAACAACCACCCGTGGACTTGAACAAAATACCAACTTCCACCGCGCTGGAGAGCGCGGCCAGCCTTATCCATTCAGCTCGAAGCGGCGGAGATCTCCCAACAAGGGGTAATAATCTCAACTCCAGCAGGCAGGAACCTTGCTTTGCACCGGAAACATCCAGACCCCTACTGCAACTAGTCAACGTACATGCCGGGTATGGACCAGCCAAAGTCTTGCAAGGGATCGATTTGAGTGTTTACCCTGGCGAAGCAGTGGCACTACTGGGTGTAAACGCAGCCGGCAAGAGCACAGCTCTAAAAACTATTACTGGTAGGTTGCGCCCTACCCAAGGGGAGATCCTGTTTATGGATAAGCGCATCGATGGGACTGCCACCAATCAGATTGTACGCATGGGGATGGGAGTTGTACCAGAGGGCCGGCGGATTTTCCCGGAGCTTAGTGTTATGGAGAACCTCGATCTCGCCGCGGACGCCCTTGCCGATGGAAGGAAGACTAGAGTTGGCATAGAGCAGGCTCTGGAGCTATTCCCTATCCTTGCCGATAGAAGATCCCAGATAGCCGGCACCCTCTCCGGTGGGGAACAGCAGATGCTGGCCATTGCCCGAGCGCTAGTCACATCGCCACGCCTTATTTGCATGGATGAACCCTCCATGGGATTAGCCCCCATCATGGTGGAAAGGGTAATGGGCGCCATCGCGAGCATCATTCAGATTGGCACAGCAGTTCTCTTAGTTGAGCAAAACGCCGGAGCCGCACTCTCTGTCGCAAACCGAGCTTACTTTCTCAGAAATGGGAAGATAGAGACCTCCACCTCGGCAGATAGGATTACCGCACAGGATCTTCGGCTCAACTAGTGGCATGGGCTTTCCCATCGGCAGCTTCTGCCCTTACCGCGCTTGTGAGTTGATTTACTCATCTTGTAATAGAATTGGGCATTGAGGTGATATTAGTGTGTCTAGTGCTCGGCTGCCAGGGGTCTTCATTGACCATATCTTGCCTGTCCTTAGGCGGTATGATATTAACAGCGTCTACCTCTTCGGCTCCCGCGCGGATGACACTGCATCGTTACAAAGCGACTATGATCTAGGGATCCTCCTAAGAGGCTTTGACGCTGGAGAGCATGATACTTTGTTTGTTTGCATGCGAACTGGAGGCTGACGCCCGGCCATCAACTCCCCGTAGAATGGTAGTGCCTTACACCAATCATCCAGATCTGCAGACACACCAGGAAAAAGAGAAGCCCCGCCAAGGGGGAAAACCAAGGTAACCACGGGGGAGTATGCAAAGGGTCTTCATGATCGAGGATCGCCATGAGGGGGAAGTAGTTGATGGTTGCTAGAGGGATGATCCAAGTGAAGAAACTGCGAAACCACCCACGATAGATAGATATAGGCATCTCGGCGGTCTCTACCCCTCCGTAAGTGGTCACATTGATAACTTCCAGACTGTCCACAGACCAAAAGGATAGAGTCGCTTGTAGGACAAAAAGCCCAGCAAAGAGGAGACTGCCCCCTACGATTGCCGCTCCCATCAAGATGTACTGAGCGAAGGTAAATGCCTTCCCCAGATTGTTGATGCCCCAGATAAATACCAGAAGCCCCTGGGCGAACCTTCCCACCCTCATCAGCTGAAACTCCAAACCCATGACCTGCAAGACGGTACTTCTGGGGCGAAGCAGGATCCGATCGAAGTCCCCGGATCGAACGTAGCGATGGAGGATATCAAAGCCACGAGCGGCCGCTTCCGCAATGGCAAAGGCCATATGTACCATGCCATAAAATAGAGCTACCTCCGGCAGAGTCCAGTCCTTCAAACTACCAAATCGGGTAAATAGAGCCCAGATACCAAAAAACTCGATTCCGTTAATAACTAGATTTCCCACAGCCATCATGGCAAAAGAGGCGGGATACTGCAGTTGACTCCTAAGTGAGATACCTATATAGCGAAAATACAGCCTGATGCCATCGGTCATCTTCTAACCTCCCTGTACCACT
>JAAYRF010000132.1 GCA_012518905.1 Bacillota bacterium
ACCGCCCTGACAACAAACTTTTCCTTCTGATTTGCCAAGATATCTATCACCTGGTTGAAATGCTCTTCTGATTGTACCTTGACGGCACTGGATTTCCCGTCACTGCTGGCGCCTCGACCTATAGCTAATCGATCAACTTGCCGCAGGAAAGCCAAAAGCTCGGCCCGGGCTTCGTCCCAGGACATGCCTCCATCGATTATGGTAGATAATAGAATCTCTCCGCTTTGGAAAGTGAAGTCTCCTTGTTGAATCTCTTGCAGCCTCCGGGTGGCCTCTGCGATGACGTCCTTCTGACGCTGAATGTATGTCTCATATTCCTCCGATAAGACCGCCATTTGCTCCCGCATCTGATCTTCCGTTGCTTGCAGTTCTTTGATGCGGGCATCTAGCCGCTCGTTGATCTGCCTCATATTATCATAGCGCTTCTCTTCCCTAGCTAGCTGAGCAACGGCTTCACTAAGCTGGGTCCTCGTGGCGTTCAGATCTGACTTGGCCTTATCCAGATCCTTGGTAGCCTCTTCATACTGCTTGCGTGCAGCTTCATACCGCTCGGTAATTCCTTCTAGAGCAGCTTTAGCATCACTCAGTTCTTGTTCTGCCTCATCCCGCTGAACCACAACCAATTGGAGCTTCTCATCGAGGTCCTCATATTGCTTAGCCTTTTCTTCAATCTGAAAGTTTAGCTCTGCCGCTTGCTTTTCCTGGGTCATGAGTTCAACCTCTACCGCGCTAAGCTGTTCTTTGGTAGACCTATAGAGCGCTTCGCTGGTAGTCAAGGCTTCCTTGATCTCTTTCATGTGAAATAAGGCAGTGCGTACATCTTGAGAGGCCATGGTTAAGATGGCGATGGAAGCCCCTGCAATCACAATCCCTGTGCAAACGGTGATGATAATGGATGTATGCTTGGGGCGGAGCCCAAAGAGACTCAGACGTCTGCGGCCAACCCGCATACCGATTTTGTCGCCGAAGTAGGCAATAATGCCGCCTACCAAGGCCAAGACAACTATCAGCGTCAGCCCGTACATCCTATCACCACCCTTTTTCATAGTACCAAATTACATGCATAGCTTGCTATATATGGCAAATATCTGAAAATCTATCGCCGAGTAGTCCTATACATCAAGAGTATACCAACAACAGCCATTATGATGTTTTGCAGCCAAGCACCTAAGGCGGGATGCAAGTACCCACCTTGGGCTATGGCAGACCCTGCTGTCATGATGAGATAGTATATGAAAATGACGATAATACTCAGACCGAACCCAACGGAAGATGCAGAGCGATGGGATTGTAGCCCCAACGGCGCACCGACCAAGGCAAAAACCGTACTCGCCACAGGGATCGCCCACTTGAGATGCCATTCTACCTCTAGCTTAGTTATATCTTTGCCTTGAGATCTTAGGATCTCCATATGGCGGGAAAGCTCTTTGATGTTCATCTCATCGGGAGCTTTCTGAGAGGCAATGATATCCCGAGGCTTCTGCCCGATATCCACTGGCTGCCTACCGCCTGCGAAGCGCATGGTGACGGTCTCACCAGCTTCGTCATAAAAATGTGTAACCCCGTTCTCCATAAACCAGCCAGAGTCATCCCATACAATCTTTGGTGCATAGGTGGTCTCCTGGGGACGGCTCTTATCTAGAGTTACCATAGTAACATCTTCCATAGTCTGCAGCTGACTATCAAACCGAGCAGCATATAAGAACCATTCCAGAAGATTACCCTTGTACCTTTTAAGGATAACATTCCTTGTAATGCGGGGCAAGGTCTGCCCCCGCATCTCTGCCATGGTGACCTTGTAGGCGAGATTGGCTTTCGGCACCACACTTTCGTTTATAAAGAGAGTAAGCCCTGTCATGACAATACCAACGATGAGAACCGGAGCTACTATTCTATAGAAACTCAAGCCCCCTGTGCGCATGGCCACGATTTCGCTGGTAGATGAGAGTCTGCTCAAAGCTAAGAGGACGGAAAGCAAGACTGCCATGGGAAATGTCCAGACAATAACCTGGGGCATCTGAAGCAAAACCAGCTTGCCAACCTTGCTCAAAGGTGCACCCACATCCATGGCGATGGTCACCACCCGCAAAAGATCAGTACCGATAAAAAGGCTGGTAAAAGCGCAAATGCCAAACAACATGGGCATGACCATCTCTTTTAATACATAACGGTCCAAAATTCTCATAGGCTAAATCGCTCTCCCAGGTAGAACTTGCGAGCGATCTCATCATTGGCAATATCCAAAGAGGAGCCAGCCACCAAAATCCTACCTTCATGCATGATATAGGCTCGATCAGTAATGGTTAGGGTTTCCCTGACATTATGATCGGTGATCAGTATTCCTAGATTCTGGTTCCGCAGATGAGCGATAATTGCCTGCAAATCAGCAACGGCAATAGGATCAACACCGGCAAAGGGCTCATCTAGAAGCAGCACCATGGGATTGGTAGCTAGCGCCCTGGCGATCTCTGTCCGTCGCCGTTCACCGCCGGACAACATATAGGCTTTGCTATGCCGTACTCTGCCGAGCTCAAACTCTTCTATGAGCTCTTCTACTCGTTCCTCCTGCTCTTTCTTAGAAAGACCCATCAGCTGTAAGATAGCCCTGATATTATCTTCAACGGTTAGTTTTCGGAAAACCGATGCTTCTTGGGGCAGATACCCAATTCCAAGCTGAGCTCGGTAATGCATAGGTTTGGTGGTAATATCATTGCCGTCAAGATAGATCTGCCCGCCGTCAGGGCGCTCTAGCCCTACGATCATATAAAAAGTAGTGGTCTTGCCTGCTCCATTTGGCCCCAAGAGTCCCACTACCTCTCCTTGTTTAACCTCTATGCTGACATCATCCACCACTTTGCGACCATGGTACGCTTTCGCTAAACCCACTGCTTCTATAGCCATGTGCTCACCTTCTTTACCGAACCAGACAGGGCGAACTTAAGCCGAGACCACCTCCTATTCTATTTCGCCAACTCCCGCGCAACTCCCTCTGATTGTTTATCCACTGATTTAGCAGCTTCTTCCACCGTGGCCCTAATCATGCCTAGGCAGGACTCTAGAGTCAATCCTTGGCGCGGCCCTTTCTTTCCCTCAAGGCTTCACGCATACCTTCCATATAATCGTGGTGAGTGATCAAGCGCACTATTACCCTCAAGGGCAGCTCCCAACCTCTGTTCTCCAGATACTCCAAGAGCCTCTCGGTGCCCTTAGCATCTGGCCAGTTACCTAAGCTGAGCAACCTGTCCAACCCAAACATGATGGGACTCATTTCTATCTGGATTCTGGTGGCAAAACTAGGGTCCCGCTCATAAAATACCACCGCCATTCTGCCCCGCTCCTTTTCCCGCTGTCGATGTTTGGGAACGGAAGCTACCGTCAGACGATCTTTATAATGATAACCAATCGCCTCTGGCACTCTCACTTTGGACAAACCTAGCTTCTGTAATCTATGACCTAACTCTAGATCCTCCCAGCCATATTGATCAAAGCCTTCATAGAATAGACCGGCCTCCACTAGATGGTCCTTAGCCACAGAGGCGTTCCCTGTGGCAAAGAAAGCTTGGGATAAATCGGTTATCTTAAGAGATGCAGAATCAGGGTTGTCCAAATCATTAGTATGAATCACGGGGCCCGACGCAACTCTGCGTGGCTCTTTATGGACATTAATATGAGCTTCGACAAACTCCGGTACGACAACAATATCGCTATCTATAAAAATTATTATCTTGCCCCGGGCAAGCTCAATGCCCCGATTGCGGGCCTTGGCTGGGCCTCCTCGCTCCTGCCAAGCATATATGATACTGTAGGGAACATCCAAATGGGCAAGCATATCTCTTGTCCCATCAGTTGAGCCATCATCGACTACGACTACCTCGAATTCATCAGGAGAGATAGTACTTCTAGCCAGAGACAGAAGACTCTTTTTTAGGATAACCCGTCGGTTGAAAGTCGGTATGATAACACTTGCCTTAGGCTCCATTCAATCACCTCAAACGATTTCTAAGAGATCCCCCATAGTCGCAGCAAAAGGTCAGCCATGCGAAGGGCACCCCCGGGTTCACCCATCCGCTCTCGTCCGGCGGCGGCCATAGTGGCATACCTTTGGGGGTCTGATAGGATGTTCAGTATTGCCTGGCCAGCAGCCTCAGGCCCTGCGGCAGCAACTAAAGCATCACCCAATAGGCGTTTTTGGGCCGCTAGAAACTTGCTGGTGAACTGAGCTCCTGGTCCGGGAAATGCTACCACTGGCCGCCCCAGACCGGCGGCTTGCTCGTTGGCGGTACCGGCCAAACCCAAGCAGATCCGGCTGCCTTCTAATATGTCCCCAAAAAGGCCATGGGCCAACAGCAAGACAGAGTTCTCCTTGGTCAGATATCTCCTCCGCTTCCCTAAGCTGCCTGATTCAGGCAATACCCGCCAGCCATCCTTCTTTAGTATGTCAACCGCTCGATCCAAGGAGAGATTGCCGGCAAGGGCCATGGCAAAGGCTACATCGGGTCTTTCTCTTGCGACGGTCTGCATGGTTATTGAAAGAAAAGGCAGGTTGTCGTATGCTTCTTCACGGCTGCCGGGCAAAATGCCAATAACCAGCTTATCAGATGGAAGCCCCAGACTCTGGCCCGATGGGAAGATAGCATCCATCATGAGGTTACCAACATACTTAGCCGGGGCACCGCTGGCCCGCAGGCTCGTGGCAGTCACCTCATCTCGAGGCAAAACTAGCTGACAGTGCTTCCGCATAAGGTAGCTTTCAATGGCCAAATGGCCGCGGATATAATCAGACTTGGCTGTAGGCACAAAGACAAGGGGTTTAGCGGAAAAGCGATAGCCCAAAAACAGGGCGTAAATGTCGCCCACGGCTATAGTGTAATTGATCTGGGGACGCATGGCCTTTAGTGACTGCCATTGCTGCCAGGTTAGCCGGAGAAATCCTGCCTTGACGTCCTCCCTAAGAGCCTTCCAGCTCTGGCGTACCCAGCCTCCAGATGGCATTTCCTGTTGTACCCCGACAGTTTGCACAGGGAATCTATCATACGTCTTGCCAGTCCCTACTATGGGAAAAGCCCATAGCTCCAGGTCCCTGCATCGCCTATGGAGAGCCTCTGCCAAAACACCGGCCAGCAAATCTTCCCCATGACCATTGCTGATTAGCAAAACTCGCACATTATCTGCCTTAGCTCTTGAGCCAACCAAAAAACGTCACCGCCATTCCCCTCCCCGGTCTGTTGACCAAGCCTCCCCGTACTTTTAGTGCATCGACTCATGTACAGATTGTTATATTTTCAGCCCCACAGATCACCACTTGGAGCAGAAGCCAGAACATCTTCTCTGTGGAACTGGGCCTCATATAGTCGGCGATACAAACCATTTTGCTGCATCAACTTAGTATGGGAGCCGCTTTCTACTATCCGACCACCATCCATAACCAGTATTCGATGGGCGTTACGAATGGTAGAGAGGCGATGAGCTATGACAAAAGTCGTCCTTCCCTGCATCAGACGACCTAAAGCTTCCTGTACCAATTGCTCTGATTCCGTATCTAAAGCAGAAGTAGCTTCATCTAGTATGAGTAGGCGAGGAGACCTGAGTACCGCCCGGGCAATAGCCAAGCGCTGCCTTTGACCGCCAGATAAGCTCGTACCCCGTTCACCGACTAGAGTATCGTAACCATCGGGGAGTTCTAGGATAAATTCATGGGCATTGGCGGTCTTAGCTGCCGCCTCGATCTCTTGGTCAGTGGCGCCGGGTCTCCCGTATAGGATGTTCTCCCGAACTGAAACCCCGAAGAGAATAGTCTCTTGGGGCACTAAGCCAATTTGCCGTCTAAGATCCTTAAGCCCTATTTCCTTGACATCGATTCCGTCTATCCGTACAGTCCCTTGCACGGGATCGTAGAACCTCGGCAGCAGATTAACAAGACTGGTTTTTCCCGCCCCACTAGGGCCAACTAAGGCAATGATCTCCCCCGGCTCCACTGTCAAATCAATACTCTCCAAAACAGGGTGACCCGGCACATATTCAAAACTGACGTTTTCATATGTCACTCGCCCTACCACGTGATCTAGAACCCTGGGGTTGGCTGGCTCCTTCACAGAGGTCTCTTCGTCCAAAAGCTCGAAGATACGGTCTGCTGCTCCTAAAGCCTGCTGCCATGAACCAAAGGCTCTGGTCAGTGAACTGATGGGCTGGGATACCATACCAATATATCCTAAAAATCCGACTAGCTCTCCCGGTGTCAGACGGCCATCCATTACTTCTCTGCTCCCATACCAAACCACAACCAGCATGCCGGCAACGAGGAGTAATTCCGCTACTGGCCAGACAGCAGCGTGGAGTTGAGCTGATTTCATCCCAGCGGCAAAACTTCGCTCGTTTTCCTCGGCAAATCGCCCTTGTTCATGCTCCTCCATAGTAAAAGCCTGGACGATTCTAATGCCCAATAGCGATTCCTGCAGGATGGAGCTGAGGTTAGCTACCCGCTCTTGTACAGTGCGGCTCAACCGGCGAATACGCCTGCCATACTGACTACCTGCATATACCAAGATAGGCAAGGTAATCATGGTGACCAAAGCCAGCCTCCAATGCAGCACTATAAGCATCACCGCAATACCGAGAACCAACAGCCCATCCCGCCACATATCTCCTACCCCATGGGCAATACTAGTCTGAATGAGACTGACGTCACTAATCACACGACTGACGGCCTCACCGCTACGTCGCTCCTGATGGTAGGCTAGAGTCAGACGGTGCAACTGCTCGAGTATCTGATTGCGAAGCTCCACTACTACTCGATGGGAGACAAAAGCCATGGAGTAAACTGCAGTATATGTGAAAAGGCCCTTTACTGCAAAGAGCAAGAAGACCCCAATGGCGAAGTAGTTTAGATATTGTATTGATGCCCCGCCCAGGAGCAACTGATCAAAAAGGCCACGGCCTAAAACCAGAGGCAGGGCCACTTGTACCGCGGATAATATGAAAATACTAATAAGACCTGCCGCTAACTGCAGCTTGTATGGTTTAAGATAAGCCAGTAAGCGCCCAGTGGTACTAATCTTCTTTCCCTGTGGCCCTGGACCCTCCATTCCGCTTCCCCCCTCATCAGCTGATGGATCAGGCGTTTAAAGCAGCTGCTATAGTCTCCGCCACCATCCGGGCCGCTCCGGGCTCTCCCATCACCTGCTTAAGCCCCTGGGACATAGCCTTAAGCTTCTCTGGACTGCGCATCAGATTACCCACCGCAATGGCTATATCCTCTGGGTGCAGCTCTCCCGTGAGCTCAGGTACGACTTCCGCTTGCGCTCTGCGGTTAGGTAGGGCTGTGTATGGTATGCGTTTAGCAGCAGCCAATACAGCTTGACGTTTGATGTGGCGCCCGATCAGCGGGATACCCCCCACTAGACCTGGTATACCCTCCAAGGGAATCATCTCAGGCTTATTTAAAGGAGTGACCACTACCATGGGAAGGCCCAACGCGGCCATCTCCGCAGTATTGCTCCCTGGTATGGTGATGGCCAAACTTGCCAGGCTCATGACATCATATTGCCATCCCTGTACCGCGGGTAGCTCCAGGCCACCGCTGGTTCTAACTTGCCAAACATGCCCGAGGCCAGGCTGATTAATGCTGCGGGATACTGCCAAAGGCTCGTTGACCAAAACAGTCTCCTCGAGAAGCCTACCTCCGGTGCCGTCCGGAGCCAGACTAGGCTCGGCTAGAGTACTTCTCAACAGCGCCTCGGTCACAAACGGAGAAACACCAATCACAAACTGAACTGCCCTGAGGTCCCGGGCGATAATCTCAGCACTGCGCAACAGCATAGGCAGCATGTAGCGAAACTCCCGGGGCCTACTACCGGGAAATAGGGCAATAACTGCCTTGTTCTCATCTAGCCTTAGTCTCCGGAGAAACTCAGTCCTGTTCCAATGCAGCTCGATGGCATCGAGCATCAAATCTCCCACCACATACAGTTTGCCACCAGGTGCTCCGGCTTCCATAGCTCTTTTTCTTACTTGATCATTGGGTAGGAAAAACCCGGAAAAGTTGTTTATCCATTGAACTCGGCCTTCTGTATAAGCAAAGGCTGGATACCCCAGTCGACGTGCCAGCAGCAATGCGTAGGCCAGGTCACCTCCGAGAAAAAGCACAAGACCCCTAGAGCCAGGGGAATAATCAGATAAGCCCTTACCTGTCAATATAAAGGAAAGCAGCTGTCGCTTGTTAAAGGTTCGCTTTACTCCCGGCAGAGCCGCTACCACCGCTTGCTCCTGCCCGCTGGCAAATGTGCAGGGTGGAATGAAGACTGTGAACTCAGCACTGGGCAACCGCTCCTTGAGAGCCTTAAGAGTCGGTACGAGCCAAGTGGCTACTTCGCCGGGGCTATTGGCTGTAACTATTATGTCAAGTTTATCGTCAGTCAATATCCTGTTCGGCCCTTTCTTGATCAGCCGTTGCCGACCTATCTCTGAGAAATTCATCCTTTGCCTGACCTTGGGATTTCCCAACGGCCACATTCAGCACTATCCGTGCCGCCCGCCGAACCGCACCGCTCTCACCTAGGAGTCGCCGCATTTCTTCATAATCGGCCTTAATCCGTGCACGCTCATCCGGCTGCCAGATCTTGAAAAGTTGCTCCCGGATATTGGCGGGAGTTGCATCGTTCTGCAAGAGCTCCGGAATAACCTCACGTCCAGTTACGATATTGGGCAATGACACCCGGGGGATCTTCACAATAAGTTTGGCTATATAATACGTAGACGACGAAGCCTTGTAGATAGATACTTGGGGAATACCCAGTAGCGCAGCCTCCAGGTTAGCAGTCCCATTGGCTACAAGGGCTAAGTCGCTGCCGCTTAGTGCTTCATAGGTTCGCCCCTGTACCAACTTAGCATTTGAGTCAGAGCTCTGGATTATGTGCTGGACGTCCTCTTTCACGGTATCATGGGCTATGGCTACGATGGCCTGAATCCCTGGGATGTCCTCTTCGAGGAGTCTAACTGACCTCAGCATGGTGGGAAGCAAAGCCCGGATCTCCTGCCTGCGACTGCCGGGCAGAAGGGCAATCACCGGCTGATCTAAGGACAATCCAAGATTCTCCCTAGCCACCACGGTGGCCACCGGCGGAGGCACTATGTCCACCAGTGGATGGCCTACGTACTCCACATCGGCTCCTGCTTCCTTATATACATCGTACTCAAAAGGAAAGATAGAAATCACCTTGGTGGCTGTCTCCGCCACCTTTTCCGCCCTGCCCCTACCCCAAGCCCAAACCGATGGGCTGAAATAGTAGATACAGGGAATGCCCTTTCGCTTCAAAATCTCGGCAAATCGCATGTTAAATCCGGGGAAGTCAATGAGTACCACTGCCTGGGGTTGCTGTCTATCCACTATCTCACTAAACCGGAGCAGAACCCGGCGCAAGACTTGTGCACTCCTTATGGCTTCCAAGAAACCCAAGGTACTTATGGCAGTGGGGTTAAACAGCAACCGGACCCCGGCCTCCTTCATGAGTGCCCCGCCCATCCCAAATAGGCGAGTAGTAGGCCGCTGCCTCAAAATCTCTTTGGCCAAATGCGAACCATGAAGATCACCAGACGCCTCGCCGGCCACCAGCATTATTTTGAGACCACGCACCTTCTGCCACTCCCTTCTCGGGGTCTAGACAGTACACATCTCTGGTTGCACCAAAACTAGATTTAGTCCCGCTTCGTTGGCCCGCTCAATAACAGCCTTCTCATCAACGATGATGGTCTTGCCGGCCTCTAGAGCTATAGCTTGCAGGCCGCTTGCAATTGCGGTTTCCAGAGTATCTAGTCCGATGGTAGGCACATCAAAGCGCATGTCTTGGTCTGGTTTTGCAACTTTGACGGCGACTCCGCCACCCCGAGCCAACCTTCCACCTCGGGAGATAGTTGCATCGGTTCCATCAATAGCTTCCACTGCCAACACTGCACCGTTCTTGACCACTACCGTCTGCCCAATATCTAGACCTGCCAAAGCTTTTGCCGTGCGAAAGCCAAATCGGATATCGGACCAAGCCTCATCATTCAATTCCATGTTAGTCAATATCCCGGGCTGAAGATGCACGTCTGCAACCAAATCTGTCTGGGGCCTAACGGTGATGCCCTCTTGAGCCAAATCGTGGACAAAAGCTTTAATAATGGCATCGTCGTTTTTTTCCCTAAGGCCTGCAACTAATCCCATCACTCTGGCATCAAATTGGGCGTTGCTAAATAGCAGCCCTTTAGAGACTCCACCAGACAGATAAACATCTTGGATATTCTCCTGCTTTAATAGATCAATGATTCTCTGCCACTGACCTATATGCACAGTATGGCTGGCATGGGCTATCTGAGCTAACTGTGGGTCAGTCTCCCCGAGCAAGTGAATGGCCACCACATGATAGCCCCGAGCCACGGCCCTTTCGGCAAAAACCGACGGTAAATGACCTTTGCCGGCCAAAATAGCTATCTTAGACATAACCAAGGGCCCCCTTGATCAAAAATACACCCTAAATTCATCCAAACCTCCATCGAATGGCCATGGTTAACATGACCCCGATCAGAAATACAATCATGTAGCGCTCCGCCCTCCAGGCATCCTGGCTCCGGAATCTTTGCTGACCATCGTGCCG
>JAAYRF010000133.1 GCA_012518905.1 Bacillota bacterium
CCCCTTCTCATCAAATCCGAACTTCACCACTTGCCCTCCGATTTTCTCTAGCTCTGTAGCGATAATGTGCTTTTGATCAAAGGGGCAGTAGACCAGCAGGTATCCACCACCTCCAGCCCCCAAGATTTTGCCGCCCAAGGCTCCATGCTTTCGGGCAGTAGCGTATAAAAGGTCAATGTTCTCGTTGGTTATCTGTTGGGCCAACCGCTTCTTATTCTCCCAGGCGTCATGTAGCAAGGCGCCAAAATCATTGAGTCGACCTTGGAGGAGGGCGTTTTTCATGGCAAAGGTCAGGTGTTTTAGCTCATCCAAGGCAGCCATCGACGAGATTTGTTTGTCCACATAGCCTTGCACCTGGGTCTCAATAATTCCGGCGGACAGTCGAGTCTTGCCGGTATAGCACAGTAATAGGTGGTATTCGAGTTCATTTAGGATCACCGATGATATTCGCAGAGGGTTTACCACGGTACAATCCTTAGAAAATTCGATGTAATTGAAGCCACCAAAGGTAGCGGCATACTGATCCTGCTTTCCACCCTTGATCCCTAGAACATCCCGCTCGATATGATAAGCCAGCTGAGCGATATCATAGTTGGTCCACGGTCTCTGCAGCCATTGACCGAAAAGCCCCACCAAAGTGACCGTCATGGTGGAAGAAGAGCCTAGGCCACTGCCAGGAGGCGCGTCGCTGTGCAGAAAAAGGTTCAGCCCAGCAGTATTGGCACCTTCGATGGTATTAATGACAGCTTTGACTAGATCCAGTTCTCCATCATACATCAGCCGGTGATCGATATCGTATTTGGCCATGACGTCGAAATCCAGGGATTCAACCTGGATAATCGGCTCCTGCTTGGGTACCATGGTGGCATAGCTATATCGATCGATAGTGGTAGATAAGACGACACCACCCCGTTCTTCTAGATAGGGAGATACATCGGTGCCACCGCCGCAAAAACTAATACGTAAAGGTGCTCTACTGCGGATGATCATGGATTGCTACTCCTTTCAAGTGAATCATTATCCAGGCTACGCAGATAAAGATCTAGGGCTTGATAATCGGCGGGAGTGCCCATATCTATGAAAGAGACTTCAGCCTGGTATCCATAGAGTCCAGGCAATGCCGGGAAGACGTCTTTTTCCAATGAGCAAGGTCTATTTGTAGGGATGTGCTTAAGTATGCGTCGGGAGACTGCGTAAATGCCCATGCTCACCAAGACGGCACCGGATTCCTTTTCTCGAAAGGATAGAATCCTACCGTCCTTTGCCAGCTCTATGCCACCTCCAGCCCTTGAATCAGAGGTAGTCGTAACGGCCAAGGTGGCCGTGGCGGCATGACTGCGATGGGCATTCCATAAAAGCTTAAGATCGAGCTCAGTATAGGTATCACCGTTAATGACAAGAAACTCTGAAGGGAGAAGATGGGCAGCTTGCGCCAAGGCACCGGCAGTTCCTAAGGGTCTATCTTCCCAGCTGTACACTATTTGCAGATCTAGATCAGTACTATCGCCAAGATAGTCGGCGATTTGTTCTCCCCGGTAGCCTATACAGAGGATTATCAATCGAACACCGCTTCGATGAAGCCACGCTAACTGATGCAGAATAAAAGGTTGGCCGGCGACCATTGCTAGGGCTTTGGGCACCTGGGCGATAACGGGCCGCAGGCGGGTACCGAGTCCGCCGGCCAAGATTACCGTAGGTGGAAGCTCCGGAACCATGACAAGCACAACCTTTCCAAGGCGACTCTCGCTTTCATTGGCATACTATGTCGCCTAGGACTGGGGGGTGAATGTCTAGGGCTAGGGACAGGCTGGTACCTGGTTCCTAATCGAAGCATTTTTCATATATTGTACTGACGGAACTCAGCTGGGGAGGTAAGGTGATGGAAATTGGTATTGATGCTAGGGCTGCCATTTGGTATCGAGGCTCAGGGATAGGCACTTACACCTACCAGTTAGTGAGAGGGCTATTGGCCATTGATCTGCTAAACAATTATCATCTAGTATATCCACCGGCAAGGTGGATGGAAGTCCATGGTGACTTTCAGCTCATGGCTGGGGAGAGCAAGAATCGTGGCTTCTGGCAGGATGTGCAGGCAGCTCCGGATTTTGAGGAGTTTGGCCTTGATCTCTACCACGTTCCGCAAAACGGTATAGGCCTACCGCCGAGTAGGCCTCGATACCTTAAGACAGTGGTTACCATCCATGATCTCATTCCTTTGGTGTTGCCACAAACCTGCAGCAAGACTTATTTACGCATGGCCTTACAGGAGTTGCCACAGATTGTCGAGGAAGCCGATTACATTATTGCCGCGTCTTTCCACACGAAGGAAGATCTGATCAGGATTTTGGGTGTACGTGAAGACAAGATAGCGGTCATCTACGAGGCGGCTGAGCCTATATACAAGCCCATGTGCCATGAAACCGCTCGCACCTATGTCCGAGAGCAAATGGGCATTTTGGGGCCATACATTCTCAATGTAGGGGGATTTAGCCGCCGAAAGAATCTGATGGGCTTGGTTCGGTCCTTTCGAGAGACCCTTACCGAACTACCTACCGGATGTCAGTTAGTGCTGGTGGGAGGTGGGGGTGGTGGCTCCTACGAGGAGCTTAGGCTCTTGGTAGATGAGTGGGGCCTGGATAAAAGGGTGCTGTTTCCCGGTTTTGTACCCTTAGAGAGTATGCCATATCTATACAGCGGAGCAGAACTATTTGTCTATCCATCGCTTTACGAGGGGTTTGGTTTGCCACCTCTAGAGGCTATGGCTTGTGGGGTGCCGGTAGTGGCATCCAACGCGTCTTCCATTCCAGAGGTGGTGGGAAGAGGGGGACTGCTTTACGATCCCTATGGCACAGACAGTCTCTCCGAAGCCATTCTGCGGGTCATGGGCGATGAGCTACTCAAAGGACTCTTGGCTGAGCGAGGTTTGGAGCAGTCAGCCCGCTTCTCTTGGCCAAAAGCAGCTATGGAGACATGGATGGTATATCAATCCTTGGCCTAGCAAGATAGGGGTCGAGATGGTATGAGTGCAGATCTAACATGGGCCGAACTCCCGGTTGCTACTATGTTGGCCGAATACGATCTAGGCAAGTGCCGATGGAAGGAGATGGGTCCATGCCTGAAAGTGGAGACATCCCGCGGACTTTTTCGATTGAAGTGTTTTGCCTATCCAGCTTCGGAATTCCCCTTTATCTTCGCCTTGGTCCAATATCTAACCGAGCGGGAGTTCCCTCGGCCCGAGCAAATCCTGATAACCAGCCGGGGCCAGCTGGGCATCACCATAGCTGGTCAATTTTTCTACTTGGCTGTCTGGCAGGAAGGCTTAACCAACTATGAGCTGGACCAGGAAGCTTTAATTGAGGTTGGTGAGCTTTTGGGCAGTTTCCACCGGCATAGTCAGGGTTTCCAACCTGGAATATCTATTCATCCTGCTCGTACTCAGTGGGGGAAGTGGCCGGGCAAGCTCATGGATCGCTATAGGGACCTTCAGAAATACGTTATGCTTGCCCGGATGGGCAACACACCCTTCGATCGTCTATTTAGTCAAAATGTATCTGGTGTTCTGCTCAGAGCAGAGGCGGCAGTAGATCATCTAAAGCGGTTGACCTACTATGACGATGTGGTCAAGGCCGATGAACGGGCGAGATACGTCTGTCATAGAGACTTTATTCCCCGGAATCTAGTGCTAGATCCTAGCGGGATTCTAGTACCCATTGATTTTGACAACGCTGCCTATGCCGAGCGAATTGATGATCTGGCCAAGATGATTCGTTTCTTTGCCCACTGGCAGCCAGATAGAGCCGAGGCTCTCTTGTCCGGATACAATAGGTGGTTCTCTTTACAGGTCGAGGAGGTACAGCTCATCACCGCGTTTCTTGAGTTTCCCATGGAATACTGGCAACTGGGCCGCCATGTCTACGAAAGAGGGCGCACGCGATTGAAGGAGCTGGAGCAATGGATGAGGGTGGAACGACGCAAGACGGAGTGTCTGTCGAATCTGAGAGGGTGAAATGATTATGGAGTTTTCCTTGGAGACCGAGACGAAGTGGCAGGAAAACCATGGAAGTGATCAGCTTTTTCGCGAAGTGGAAGAGCAGTATGCTCTAGAGGTACAGCGGTCTGTCCAGGAAGGCCCTATCTACCTTTTGGCAACATCCAAGGGACGAAAAGCGTTGAAGGTCTCTAGCCTTTC
>JAAYRF010000134.1 GCA_012518905.1 Bacillota bacterium
AATATGGGTGATCTTGAGCCTTTGCCCGGCTGATACCTCATCAGTCAAGAAGAAGCTTAGCTCTTTGGAGGAGGCATCCCCCACGACAAAGCTACCAAGCTCGACATCGGCCTCAGTGGCAATAATGATTTGATCGCCTTCCGCTTCGGCAAAGGCGGTCTCGCCGGTGATGATTTGGACATCACCTGGTGTGGAGACTAGGACTCCAGGTGCCTCAGGGAAAGCCAGGGCCGGAATCATTGCCATGCCTTTGTATTCCGGCATGTCCTTCATTCTTTCCGCAAATTCGACCTTGACTGCTGCCAAGGATTCGGGATTCATCAGCATCTCCAGCCCCAGGGCTACTAGGGCTTTTGAGGCGGCTACAGCGGCCTTGAAGCCATAGACTGAGCCCGATTGTAATGCTGATTCCACAGAATGCCCTGGAGTATTAGGTACCCAAGTTGCCACACTGATGGTGGTGCTAGGTGTCTTCCAGGTCACATCCCCGATGGGATCGGAGCCAAAACTTTGTTCACCAGTTGGTTGCTTTATCTTCGTGGTTGGCACGTCCTTGATTCCTAAGGCCTCCATGGTGGCAATGTCTTCGGCAGTGAACTCAGTGGGTCCCACTTGCTCGAGTGCATCGATGGCTAGAAGGGCCAACGCTTGGTTGGGTACTTTATTGTAGATGCCGGAACTAAAACCAATCTCCAGCTCGGTGCCGGTGGCTAGTGCCGCAGCTTTGGCGCAGTTATCAATCCGTTCCCGGGCGTATGCCACATCGGGGTATTTGGGTCCCCTGACAAAATATCGGCTGGCGGCTGTGGCTGGCACGATGTTGGGGGCCGCTCCTCCATCGGTGATCACGTAATGGATCCGCATCTCTTGTATCAGGTGTTCCCTGAGAAAATTAACTGCGACATTCATAAGCTCAACAGCGTCGAGGGCACTGGCTCCTTTTTCCGGAGCCGCCGCCGCATGGGCGGGTATACCCTTGAATTTGTATTCTACGTGATCCATGGCCATGGTGCTTCCGAATTCTGAAGTATTGTCGGAGGCTGCATGGAAGCTGATTAGTACATCTACATCGTCATAGAAACCGGCCGCTGCTACCAACGGAGCAACATCCCACACTTCTTCCGCAGGGTTGATGAACACCTTAATGGTACCTGGAATAGAATGGGCTTCCATGGCGCTTTTGATGGACATGGCTGCCACAATTCCGGCCGCGGCATTTAGGTTATGGCCACAACCGTGGCCAATGTCCGGCAGGGCATCGATATCTTCATAGATGCCCAGTACTGGCGGACCTGAACCCCAACTAGCAACTAGGGCGGTGGGGATTCCGGCTGGCGCCTGATGAACGGCAAAGCCGGCATCAACCAACACATCTCGAACTTTCACGTATGACTTGTACTCATTTAGACCGACCTCTGCATATTCCCACAATGATTCGGCGATATCTTCTGTAAGGGCTGCGTGTGCATCTGCAAACTTGAGTGCCGTTTCTTTGACAGACTCGCTTTGAGGTGCCGAGGCATGAACCGAGGAAACTAGTGTCAACAACATAAGTATGGCCAGGACAGCTTTCATCTTTTGCTTCATTCTAACATGACTCCCTTCAGGTGTTAGATGTATATTTGCCCAATTATACAATGTATTGTTATGCAATGCAAGGGGTACTTTATGCATAGGGTATGTTTTTTTATCGCGCCGTGCATGGGCTGCCAAGTCGGGAATAGCATGCCGGGGTTTGTGTGTTTGTCTAGCAGGATACTAGTTAGTAAGAACAAAGTGAGTTCTGATACAGATTTTTCCATATAGTGAAACTAAGCCAGAGCAGATCGCCGGATGGTTATGCAAATGTAACGTATTTATATATAGGAAGATTCGGGTCGGGCGTCGAATACTCAGCTATGGGAATGATAGATTTTGAAGGTTTCTTAAGTAGGAGGCATGCTCTATATGGCACCAACTCGAGTCTTGATTATGGGAGCCGCGGGACGGGATTTCCATAACTTTAACGTATTTTACCGTGATAACACTGATTACCAAGTGGTCGGCTTTACAGCAGCGCAGATTCCCGATATCGATGGCAGAGTATATCCATCCAGCCTTGCCGGTGATCTCTATCCCGAGGGGCTGCCAATCTATTCGGAAGATGATTTGGTGGAAATAGTCAAGAAAGAACGGGTAGACGAGGTGGTTTTTGCCTATAGCGATGTTTCCCATGAGGACCTAATGCACAAAGCATCCATTGCTATAGCAGCCGGAGCTGATTTTCGCCTACTTGGGCCAAGACACAGTATGTTATCTAGCAGTTGCCCGGTCATAGCCGTCTGTGCAGCTCGGACCGGGGCAGGCAAAAGCCAAGCTACCCGGTATGTGGCGGAGTTCTTTGCGAGAAATAGCAAGCGTGTGGTTGTTATCAGACATCCTATGCCTTATGGCGATCTAGCCGCCCAGAAAGTGCAAAGGTATGCTGCTTTAAGCGATATGGATACCCATCGCTGCACTATTGAAGAGCGGGAGGAATATGAACCACATATCGAGCGGGGCAATGTGCTATACGCGGGGGTTGACTATGGATGCATCCTAGAGGAAGCAGAAGAAGAGGCCGATGTCATCCTGTGGGATGGCGGCAATAACGATCTGCCCTTCTATAGACCTGACCTCATGATGACCATAGTGGACCCACACCGCCCTGGCCATGAGCTATTGTACCACCCCGGTGAGGCTAATGTGCGTTTGGCTGATGTGGTTATTGTTAACAAGGTAGATACTGCTGCTAGGGAAGATATCGATACCGTGATTAAGAATGTCCGAAGCGTTAATTCAAAGGCAGAGATAATCAAATGCCGGTCACCGATTGCTGCAACTGACCCTCAGGCTCTTCGGGGCAAGCGCGTTTTGGTTGTAGAGGACGGCCCTACTCTTACCCACGGCGGGATGAGCTATGGTGCTGGATTTATCGCGGCCAAAGCTGCCGGAGGCATCATGATTGATCCCCGGGACGCAGCGGTGGGCTCAATTGTTCAGACGTATGAAAAACATCCCCACATAGGCCCCATATTGCCAGCGATGGGGTATAGTCCCAAGCAATGCCATGAGTTAGCAGAAACCATTCGTAGATGTGATGCTGATGTTGTGGTTATTGGAACACCCATCGACTTACAACGTGTAATTCGGATCTCTAAGCCAGCAGTGCGGGTCACGTACGAATTGGCCGATGACAGTGGTAGGCTAGAGCAGATCTTAGAAGATTTCACTAGGGTTTGCCTGACCTCGTGATCAGATGGGGGAATCGGTTGGGGCTAAGCTGCACTGCCTTAGCCAATCGCTTGGGCTTGCGACCCTTTACTTTGCGGCGGTCGGAGAATGTCTAGCTCCATGCAAAATCGGTAAACTTCGTATGTTGAAGCCGACCCATGAGCAGACGGTTGTTGGTATGCTTGTATCCGAGATTGAGCCTCCTTGGAATTCGAAGGGAAAATTGTGAAAGTGTCGAAAATAGGGACTGAGGCCATCCATAGCTCATCGGTATGCATGCTGTACCTGCCCCGCCGCTTCAACACTAGGCATTGCAGCGTTTTATTGGGGGTTCGTGTAACAGAGAGGGTCTAGCACATTGAACAGAGTACCTCTTAAACACCCGCATCGCCATGATGCGATCCTGGGACCAAGCGATCGCCTTCTGGAGCATCTGAAGTGGTCCATTGCCAAGGCTGATCGCATGAGGTTTGCTGTAGCGTTCTTGATGGAATCGGGGACAAAGCTGATTGGGCCTTCCCTTAGGAACGCTGCTAAACGGGGCGCTCAGATTCAGATACTAACCGGGACGTATCTGTCAGTTACTGAACCTTCGGCTATATACCATCTGCTGAATCTGTTAGGAACATCGGTGGACATTCGGCTTTTTCAAGATAGAAGTCGTTCCTTCCATCCGAAGTCATACATCTTTGATTATAATGATGACCCCGATGCATCAGAGGTTTATGTCGGTTCCTCAAATCTATCTGCCTCGGCTCTGGGCACGGGTGTTGAGT
>JAAYRF010000135.1 GCA_012518905.1 Bacillota bacterium
GCCGGAGAAAAGGCCCGTGACAAAGCCCCCTTTCCAGTGATACAATGCCATTAGGCCAAGTTACTGGCTGGATTACAATTAAGCGACGTTGCCTGCGGGTAGGGTTAACACCTGAGCCTTAGGGCTAATGGTTCTTTGAAGGTACCTTGCCGACGCTTACGGGGGAGCTTAATGTGCGACCCTAGGGCCTAGGGAGGTGCAGGTATTAGGCCCCTCACGGGGTCTATCACCCATATGAAGAGCATTAGCCCGTCTACAGGACGGGCTTTTTGTTTGGTGTTACCCTACCCCAAAACCGAACAATAACGAAGAGCTAGGAGGTATACCAGCATGGATAGTGCTCAGCAAAGGAAAAGAGAAAACGCCACCAAGAAAAGCAGAGTCGGTGTAGCAGCCATCATAATCCAAGATCGCCTGGCAGCGGCTCCTATTGTCAACAGCATATTGAGTGAATATGGCGATATCATCGTAGGGCGGATGGGCATCCCCTATAAAGATCGGCAGATCTCTGTTATCTCACTGATTCTCGATGGCGACACCGATACCATCGGTGCCATGACGGGTAAGCTCGGAGCTATAGACGGTGTCAAATCCCGAGTTACACTAGTGCCCCTTGAGGGCAAAGGCAATGACTAATCGGTCTTTTCGGCCCTGCCTGGGATTATCTGACCCTCTGATGAACCTTGGCAAATGCCGGGAAAACTCCTTAGAGTCACACTCCGGCACTGCTCAGAACGTCGCAGAGGCTAGAAACGAGACTTCTGGCGTCCAAGATAAAGGCCGCTGCATTGACCCTGAGTATTTTGCGCTGTTGGAGAGAGCCATAACTCATCGGAAGGACCTCACTCCTGCCGAAGTCATGGAGCTACTCACCCCACCGGGGCCCATTGAGGAAATACAGCTTTGGCAAACTGCCCATCAGCTAAGAGCAGCTACTTTGGGTGAGTGCGTTCACTTGCGGGCCATTATTGAGTTTTCCAACTACTGCCGCCAAGACTGTCTCTATTGTGGTCTCAGACGAAGCAACAGCAAGGTTGCCCGCTACCGGATGAGACCGGAGGAAATGGTGGAAACGACCATCAAGACCCATAAATTGCATAGTTTCGGCACTTATGTTTTGCAGTCAGGGGAAGATCCCGGCTACCCCCTTGCCGAGCTAGAACACGCAGTAAAGCAGATCAAAGAAGCTACTGGAGCCGCTGTAACCTTAAGCACCGGGGAAATGACTCCCGAGGCCTATAGGGCACTCCGGGCTGCGGGAGCAGATAGATTCCTCTTGAAGTTTGAGACTAGTGATACAGAGCTTTTTCAGAAGCTTAAACCCACTACAACCCTGGCTCATCGCCTGGGGTGTCTGGCCTCTTTGCGGCAGCTGGGCTACCAGATCGGATCTGGGATTATCCTAGGCCTTACAGGGCAGGACCTAAGCATTGTCGCTAAAGACCTACTACTGTGCCGGGATGAAGGGTATGAAATGGTTAGCATTGGACCATTCATTCCCCACCCCGACACACCCTTGGGACAGTACCAGATGGAGAGTGGGCTTTCTGAATCTCTTGCGTCAAACCCAGCGATAGACACTAACGTACGCTCTACCATCACTACCATGGCCATAGCTCGCCTCCTTGTCCCCCATGCCCATATGCCTGCCACTACGGCCCTGGGGGTTGTAGGTAAGCACGATGAGTCATGGAAAACCATAACTCCCTTTCTTCGGGATGCCAGGAGCCTAGCCTTAGCTGCCGGTGCCAATGTGCTGATGCTGGATGTAACTCCAGCAAGGTACAAAGAAAGCTACAGCATCTATCCGGGAAAACCACAAGCCGATGGAGACATCATTGGAAATTCCATTGAACAGGCAAAGGAAGACATTTACGCGTTGGGTATGGCCGTCTGCCCCGACAGAGGCGATAGCCCAAAACCACCTTGGGGAAGGGGTAATACACATGTCAAAAGATAGGTATGAATGCAGTTTCATAGACGATGCCAAAATCCATAGAGCTTTGGCCAAAGGAACCAGATACAGCCCCGGAGCTGTGAGGGATGTGCTTACTAAAGCCCAGGAGCTTAAAGGACTTGAGCTAGAGGAGCTAGCGGCTCTACTTTGGGTAGATGACCCTGAACTCATAGAAGAGATATATGCTGTGGCCAGGAAGATCAAGGAAACTATTTACGGCAAGAGATTAGTCTTCTTTGCGCCTTTGTATATCAGCGATTACTGTGTGAATAACTGCAGGTACTGCGCCTATAAGCGAGACAACCTTAGCCCGCGGCGCCGACTGACGAGAGATGAACTACGGCAAGAGGTAATAGCCATTCAGAACATGGGTCACAAGCGCATCGCCCTAGAAGCCGGTGAAGATCCCGTAAACTGCCCCATCGATTATATCACCGAAGCCATGGATACAATCTACCAAACCCAATCAGATAACGGCAGCATCCGCCGGATAAACGTCAACATCGCCGCCACTACGGTAGAAGACTACCGAAAGCTCAAGCAAGCAGATATCGGCACCTATGTGCTGTTTCAAGAGACTTACCATCGGAAGACATATGAAGCAGTCCATAGCGGACCTAAAGCCGATTATGACTGGCATACCACTGCTATGGATAGAGCCATCCAGGGTGGGATTGACGATGTAGGCATCGGAGTTCTCTATGGACTATACGACTGGCGCTTTGAGACAGTGGCCATGCTGGCCCATGCCCGCCATCTAGATGAGACATATGGGGTAGGTCCCCATACTATCTCCTTCCCCCGCCTACGGCCCGCCGCCGGTGTATCACTAGAGAGTTTCCCCTATCTCGTATCCGATGATAACTTTAAACGGATTGTGGCCTGCCTGCGACTAGCTGTGCCTTATACAGGCATGATTCTTTCCACCCGAGAGGGTTCAGATTTTCGCGATGAAGTCATAGCCTTAGGTATTTCACAAATCAGCGCTGGTTCTCGGGTTGGAGTAGGTGAATACAGCAGGCACAAGCACGACATCCCCCAGTTTGAGGTTAGCGATCACCGCAGTCTAGATGAAATCATCCGAGAGCTGTTGCCTTCAGGCTACCTGCCCAGCTTCTGTACTGCCTGTTACAGAAAAGGCAGAACGGGAGA
>JAAYRF010000136.1 GCA_012518905.1 Bacillota bacterium
ATTACCACAGGCAGTCCAAGTTCTTTGGCTAGCTCCATTTGGAGATGGAAAGCCTCCGCCTGAGCAGCCCGGGGAGAGTTCTCGTAGTAGTAATCGAGCCCCATCTCACCTATGCCTACTACCACCTCATTCAAGGCCAAAGCCTTTAGTTTGGTCAAAGCAGCATCAGACATAGTACTGGCATCGTGGGGATGAATCCCAACCGTTGCTCTCATCCCCGGATACATAGCTGCCTGCCGAACGGCTTTCTCCGAAGAAGCCACATCGAAGCCGATATTGATCAGCTGCTCAACACCGGCCGCCCTAGCTCTTTGTATAACTGCTGGAGCATCTGTGTCATACTCCCCATCATTGAGGTGACAGTGAGTGTCAATGATCCCCATATTATCCTCCTTAAGACTACTTCACACGGGCCCCGCTGGGCAAATCTTTTTCAATGGTTACAAGACTAAGATTGTCTGCGGTGGAAGCTGCTAGGAGCATGCCCTCTGAGACAACTCCCCGGACTTTAGCTGGTTTGAGGTTAGCCACTACTACGATTTGTTTACCAACCAGTTCATCGGGCTGATAGTGCTGAGCGATGCCGGCCACAATCTGGCGCTCCTCGTCGCCAATCTCAATCTGGAGCTTCAGCAATCGGTCTGCCCCGGAAACGGGTTCTGCCGCCTTTATCTTAGCAACCCGCAGATCTAGCTTGGCAAAATCATCGATGGACACCAAAGGTTTGTCTGAAGATGCCACTTTCTCCATAGATTCTTCTCCTCCTGCCTTCTGCCTGTTATCTGGTGCAGCCACATCCTCAACTTCGTTGACAGCATCTATCTCAATCCGTGGAAAGATGGGGTCGCCTTTCTTCACACGAGTACCAGGCTTAAGCCCACCCCACCTAGTATCGGCAAATGTGGTGAGCTCCAAGTCATCGCCTATCCCCAACTGTGCCCATATCTTGCTACCGGTAGTTGGCAAGAAGGATTTGATAAGTAGTGCCAGGATACGCAGAATCTCTCCCAAATGATAAAGAACTGTATCTAGGCGCTGGCTATTGCCGGCCTTGTTTAAGGACCAGGGCTCCGCCTCATCAATATACTTATTGGCTCTGCCCACCAAACGCCAAATAGCAGATAGAGCAGCGTTCAGTTCCAAGGCCTCGATGTGCCGCCCTACTTCCCTGGCAGTAATACCAGCCAGTTCCTGGACTTCCTTCTCTAGCTTGGTCAAAGGCCCAGTTTCGGGGATAACCCCATCCCGATACCGAAGAATCATCGCCACGCTGCGATGGAGCAGGTTGCCGAGATCGTTGGCAAGATCGGCATTAACCCGATCTATGAGAGCTTGTCGGGTGAAGCTACCATCTTGGCCAAAGGATATCTCCCGTAATAGGAAATACCGAACCGCATCGACGCCAAACTCATCAGCCAATTCCATGGGGTCAACTACATTGCCTTTGGATTTGGACATCTTATCTTGGCCGAAAAGCAGCCACCCATGGCCAAAGACCGTTTTCGGCAACGGTAGATCCAGCGCCATGAGGATGATCGGCCATATGATTGTATGAAACCTAACTATCTCTTTCCCTACCAAGTGCAGGTCTGCAGGCCAATAGCGGTCAAAAGCAGCATCATCGTCTAGAAAGCCTGCCCCCGTTAGATAGTTGGTCAGGGCGTCAAACCATACGTAGATTACGTGTCCTTCATCAATTGGTACCGGTATTCCCCAGTCAAAAGTGGTCCTGGATACACAGAGGTCCTCCAGCCCGCTCTTGATGAAGTTCACCATCTCGTTGCGACGACTTTCCGGCCGAATGAACTCTGGATTATTTTCAATGTGCTGAAGGAGTCGATCTGCGTACTTTGATTGACGGAAAAAGTAGCTTTCCTCTTTGACAAGCTCCACCGGCCGTCCACAGTCCGGGCATCTGCCATCGACCAGCTTGTTTTCCAGCCAAAAAGCTTCGCAAGGTGTGCAGTACCACCCTTCATAGGTATCTTTGTAGATATCGCCTTTGGCATAGATTCGCCGAAATACCTCTTGTACCACCTTATGATGGCGGTCCTCTGTAGTGCGAACGAAGTCATCGTAGGATATATCGTACTTATCCCACAAGGTCTTGAACGTACCTACAATTCTATCAACATATGCTTTGGGCTCAACCCCCAAAGAGGTAGCAATCCTCTCGATTTTCTGCCCGTGCTCGTCAGACCCCGTCAAGAACAAGACATCCTTGCCATTAAAGCGATGCCAGCGGGCGATGGAATCAGCAATAGTTGAAGTATAAGCATGCCCGATATGCAACTTGTCACTGGGATAGTAGATAGGAGTAGTAATATAGTATTTCCCCTTGTCACCCATGGGCCATCTTCCTTTCTCTTTATAGTATCTTTAGCATTAGAGTTCCCAATAAAAAAATCCCTCGTCCTGCTTAGCACAGGGGCGAGAGATCACTCACGCGGTACCACCCACATTATACCGTTACTTCACAGCAACGGCCTCACAAGGTACTCCAGCCGCTTGTCTCGGCCTTTTATACCCTGGCACTATAACGGGTGCCTCACCTTCCTAGAGGTTCCCGGCCCATCCTACTCGCCTCACCCTACTGATAAGGCTTTCGAAGAGCAGCTCCCGGGCCATGTTCGTCACCACGGAGTAGAATCGGCTTGCACCTTATCCGACTCTCTTTGGTCTACTCGATTGGGTGATTACTCCTCCCGTTCATAGCCTTTATACTATCAGTTGTTAACCCAACTATACCATAATCTATCCAGCTGTCAAGAGCCTGCGACTTGAGTCCTATTATGTCAATCGTTAGCCCCTATGTGGTAGGTAACGCCTGTTTGAGCAACGTGAATTTTACCTCGGAAGTGACAAGCCGCTCGCTTTCTTTTGTCTTCAGTGTCGGTTCCGGGCAAGAAATGCGTTAGCACCAATTGGTCTACGTTAGCCGCCGTGGCCAAAATACCCGCCTGCTCTGGCGTAAGATGGGATGTCTGGCGCCCGTGCTCCTCCGATGAAACAGTGGCCTCACAAAGGAGCAAGTCGATCCCTTGGAAAATCTTAGCGAGGTTCGGGCCTTGCTTAGTATCACCAGTATAACCCAGACTATCACCGGAAGTGGATTCCAGGACGACCCCATGGCAATTCATCCCATGGTAGACCTGATGGAAGCAAGCTTTCCATGCCCCTATCTCCAGGGACTCAGCATCGTCGAACTCTCGATAGGCAAATACCTGATCATAGTGACAATTCAACCCACCTAGGGCGCGAAGCATCTCATTGAACGTCTCTATCCCACTTGGAGGCAGGAAAACAGGGACGCGCCCTTGCCTTAGGCCCTGCATCTTGGCGTGTTGAAGGGCAAAACCTAAGGGCAAAAGATCAAGGAAATGATCCGGATGTAAGTGACTAATTATCACTCCATCAAGCTCTGCCAACTCATAGTTTTGGAGATACTTGGCCACAACGCCGCTGCCACATTCAATCAATATGTGACGATTGTTATCCTCTAAGACATATCCGACACCGGCCTCATCTGGCCCGGCATACGGTGAGCTCCAACCGATGACCCGTAGCATCATATAAAGTCACTCCTCATTGAGCTTGGCACGCCCATGTACATCACGCCAGTATACTCGGGACAATATGGCTAAGGTTGGTTGCCGGCAGGGATATCGATTGCAGTCCTATAAACATCCCGCTTTGGCAGCCCCCTCTCCTCTGCTACTCTTCTAATAGCTGCCTTCTTGTCCATACCTTCGGCCATGAGCTGCAGGATTGCTTCTTTTACAGATATCTCTTGGGATGCCTCACTTTCCGTTGCCCCATCTACCTGCTCCTCTTGAGGCGATAGCACTAACACGAATTCGCCCCGTGGGCGAACCTTCTCGAAGTGCTCCAATAGTTCTCCAGGCAAGCCCCTCATCACTTCTTCATGGATTTTCGTCATCTCTCGGCAAACCGCCAGAGAGCGCTGTGGTGCCACGGTCTGCAAAGCCTGCAACGTATCTATTAATCGATGGGGCGCTTCGTATAGCACTGTTGTATGGGGACCTTTGCATATCTCCTCAAGAAAACGCTCCTTGGTCCTGCCCTTCCGGGGCACAAAGCCAGCAAATAGGAACGTATCGGTCTTGTAACCCGCACTGATTAGGCCAGCAATCACAGCGCTGGGACCAGGTACGGGGCTCACAGCAATACCGGCTTCGATAGCGGCTTTGATCATCTCTTGTCCAGGATCGGAAATCCCAGGTGTCCCTGCATCTGAGACCAAAGCGACATTTGTCCCGGCCTTCAATTCATCCAAAAGCTTGGGGATCCTGGCCGGTGCATTGTGCTGATGGTAGCTAATCATGGGAGTATGGATATCGTAGTGGGTCAGCAGCTTGCGGGTCCTACGGGTATCTTCTGCCGCAATCAGATCGACTTCCCGTAGTATCCGAAGAGCCCGAAGGGTGATATCTTCCAGGTTGCCGATGGGCGTAGCACATACAAAAACCGTTCCTGCAGACTCCTTCACGGCCTTCCTCCCTTATGTCTAGATGAAATATCTTCATACGCGTGGATCAAACGCAGTTTAGCAGCCCTTGACTTGGCCTTAATCTCTTGCTCTCGCCGAAGGGCACTGCCCTTAGAAATATGGGCTTCAGTATACACTAATCTTACAGGCAGCCTGCCTCTGGTGTATTTCGCCCCCTGCCCTGCGTTATGAGCCCTGATCCGGGCCTCCACATCTTTAGCATAGCCAGTATAAAGCGTCCCGTCACTGCACTTCACAATGTAGACAAAATGCTGAGCACAGGCCCCCGATGCTTCTATTGCATCCCTCATCGCCCTGACTTATCCTCGCCCTTTGGCTGTTGACCCTTCTTCGGTCGATTGCGAGGTCGTCTGTAACGTTTCTTGCGATTGCGGCTACCCTTGCCCTTGGAGTGCTCTGGTTTCTCGGCCTCTTTATCGGCAGACTTCTCCTGGGCGTCGTGTGTTGGCTCTGAATGTGCCGAAAAAGACTGCTTCTGCTCTTTCTCCCCACTGCCCCCATCCCCCGCCGAATCTCCCTCAGCGCGGAGGGGACACAAACCGTTACCTTCACTAGCGGGCTTCGTATCCGGCTCTTTCCCGCCTTTGTATAATTCGGTTTCAAACTTAAGACAGCACATTAGCCTACCGCAAATACCAGAAATCTTGCTAGGATTGAGTGACAGGTTTTGCTCTTTGGCCATTCTAATGGACACCGGCTCAAAATCACCTAAGAAAGTAGCGCAACACAAGAAGCGTCCACACGGTCCTAGCCCGCCCAGCATTTTCGCCTGGTCTCTTACACCGATTTGTCGCAGCTCAATGCGGGTTCTAAAAACACTGGCCAGATCCTTAACCAGTTCCCGAAAGTCTACACGTCCGTCAGCGGTGAAATAGAAAGTGATTTTGCTCCCATCAAAGGTATACTCCACATCAACCAGCTTCATGGGAAGACCGTGTCGCTCTATCTTCTCCAGGCCAATATTGAAAGCAGTTTTCTCTTTAGCGGTGTTTTCTTCCCTCTTCTGGACGTCTTCTTCGGTTGCCTTCCGCAAAACTTGCTTGAGAGGCTGTACTACATCATCCGCCTCTATTTCCTTAGGGGCTACTACCACCTCTCCATACTCTACTCCCCTAACAGTCTCCACCACCACGGCATCGCCGGCGGTCAAAACTATATCAACTGGGTCAAAATAATAGATTTTCCCAGCATGTTTGAACCTAACTCCTACTACTTTTACCATATTTATGGTTCTCACTCGCTTTTAAAAAGGAAGTCAAATCGGATAGCAGGTAAAGCAGTGTGTCCAAGGCTAATCGTCGATTGGCATTGGCTCTGATTGCCCTTAATGTATCTTCGATTTGGTAGATCGCACTGTGGTACGCATGCTCATTATATAGCTTGCCCTCTTTAGACAAAAAGGCAAAATAATCTTGGTTTACTATTAGCTCCTGTGGGCACCCGGTAGCTGCCAGTAGCATGTCCCTAAACCATGAGCCCATGACTTCGAAAGCGAACTCTATAGCTTCAGGTTCATCATCCAACTCTGCCGCCAATCTCAGTGCCTCTAGTCCCCGCCCATCTTCATGGGCCAGTACAGCCAAGACTCGCTCTCTCCAGGCGAGACTCTTTGGACTAGCTACTTCCATAGCCCTTCCTAGTCGCCCATCAGCTAAGCCGGCCACAACCAGAGCAGTTTCAGCAGGTATTTCCTCTTCTTCCTCTAGATAAGCTGCTATCTGCGTCCGGGAGAGGCGCTGCATCTTAACTACCTGACAACGGGAGACTATGGTTGGCAGTAGCTTAGAGGGACTCGAACTAAGGAGAATCAGAACAGCCTGACCGAAAGGCTCCTCTAGAAGCTTTAGCAGACTATTAGCAGCAGCATCGGTCATGGTCTCTGCATCGATTATAATGCCAACCTTCCAGCTGCCCCCATATGCTTGGAGGGCAAATCTATCCTTCAGGGTGCGAATCTCATCAATACGGATTCTTCCCCCTTGTGGCTCGATGACAGCCACATCAGGATGGGTACCCTGCTCTATCCGACGGCAATTACTACATACACCGCAGACAGTGGCAGTCTGCTCTTGGCAAAGAAGTGCCTGGGCAAAAGCCAAGGCTAGAGTCTTTTTGCCGCTCCCGGCTTCTCCACTGACCAGATAGGCGTGGGCAACTCGGTGGGATTTGATAGCTTGTTGTAGGCTTTCCACCAACCCCCCCTGACCAGCCAAATCGGCAAATCGTTTCAACCCAGCCTTTCCCTCCTCTACCAATTTCTAGCTGTAAATATCTAGTAGCAAACCCCTAATCTCATCAAGGCGACTAACTAGATCGATATTTGCTGATTGGGAATTGATTACTTCACGGGTCAGTGCTTCTAGCTTAGTATCGATCTCCTGAACGATCAGATATAAACGACGGTGGCCATATTGATCAAAGCCTGTTTCCTGCCGTACGGCATAGGCACTGGCAGTAAGCATTCGGATAAACTCTCTAACGAGGTCTTTATAGCGCTTGAGATTGCGCAAGGTCACTGACCGACGTAGAGTCTCAGCCGCCTCTTCAATGGCTGCAAAAGCCCGTGCCAAGGAATCCTCATCCTGCTCACCCATGGTGGCCTGTAATGCGGTAAGAAAGGGTGAACGCTGCATCGAAACGTCGTGGTGTGAGCCGTGAGCCTTCCCCGGGGACATCTCCCGCCCCAGTGACCTCTCTTTCTGTGACCTGATTTTCATAGCTTGGCACAACTTACCCTAAGCAGTTGCGCCTCCTCTCTATTCATATCCTTTGCTGGTAGTTCACTATACCTTTTCAAATCTCTCCACATCCAAGATAAACACGGTGGCCCCACCTACTCTTACCTCTACCGGTTGAGGAATAAAGGCACTGATGGAGCGCCCCACTGCTGCCAAGGGTGTCACTAGCTGCGTTCTTGCCTTACAGGTCTCCCGGAGGTACCCCATGACATCCTCCACTTGGTTTTCCTCCACTCCGATGAGCAGTGTTGTGCTCCCAACCTTCAAAAAACCACCGGTACTAGCTAGTTTCGTTGCTCCTATTCCATTGTCCAAGAGTTTCTCCAGCAGTCTGTTAACATCCTGATCCTGCACTATGGCAATGATCAATTTCATGGCCTTCTCCCTCCTTTAGATAGGTCTTGCTTGTACATTCAGGAATACAAAACCGCCTAACAACGACCTCCCATGCTTGCTGGGCCACAATATCTGTTTTCAGATCAGTAGTATCTATGGTGTAAAAGCGTTCACCATATATTCGCTGTAAGCTGTGATATCCTTTACGCACTCTTTGATGAAAACTCAATTCTCGTCGTTCAATGCGATCTAGTCCGGGAGCACTGCCGCTAACGTTGGACGCCATGGCGTGCCTGGCCAAACCAACCTTGGGCTCCACATCCAATAGCAAAGTCAAATTAGGCCATAGCCCACCTATAGCCACCTCGTTGATAGCAAGGACTTTTGAAATATCTCCCAGCAGTCCGAAGCCCTGATATGCCAGGCTAGAATCAATATAGCGATCGCAGATTACGATCATATTATTCTGCAATGCTGGCTTGATCACCTCTTCAACATGCTGAGCGCGGTCCGCGGCCATCAGCAACACTTCTGTCATTACTGCCAATTCTTTGTCAGGATTAAGCAATATCTTTCTTAGAGCCTCACCCAGCTCCGTACCACCTGGCTCTCGGGTAAGGAGTACGGATAATCCGCATTCCCTAAGCCTCTCTGCTAGCAAAGCCGCCTGGGTGGACTTACCGGAGCCATCTGGGCCTTCTAATGTAATAAACACTCTTCGCATTCTCTCTACTTACCCTCATTCGAGGAGTGTGTAGGCAAGATCCTCACCCTTCGCTCTGAGTCTTGCCCAACACTCGTTGACTGTAACTGGTACTTCTCTATCAGCTGGTGCTGAAGACGACGAATATATGGGTTCTGGGGCAACAAGTCCACCGGCTTGGCAAAAAGCCTCACTTGATGCACACCTCGCTCGGCTTCCATCATTGCCTGGCTCTCTTCATCATTTGCCAACTCAGTGACGAAATCCTGTATCTGTGTCTTGGTGTTACTGCGGAGCACATACACAGGTTTACCCCGGGCCTCCGCCTCCCGCAATCGCTTAGGCATCTTTCGGTACTGCCCTTTGAGTGTAAGGACAAGATCCGCGAAATTGAGATCTTCAGTTATCTCTACTGGCACCCGGGCATCATTGATAGCCTTCTCTAACCGATTGCGACTGATAGCATATGGAAACACTCTAATCGGTTTGGGTATACTGGTCCGGGGTGCAACCGCGAATGCCGTTCCGTGGCCTTGCGCATAGTTATCAAGTACTGTCTCCCTCGGCAACTCCTCCAAATTACTTTCTTGTACTATCTCTATGTCTCCCGTAGAAGAACGTTCTCGTATCTCAGGGCGAGGCTCAACCCCCCGTAGGAGCAAATCAACGGTCTGAGATACGTCGTGATGGATAGCCAATCGCTGTTTGCTTTGAATCTCGATGACAACATCAAATGTGGGAGGAGCTTTGCGCTCCAGTACCGTCTTTTGAGTGCCTCGCCGGCGGGCCTCCTCGTCTCCTAAAGTAACGGTTTGGATTCCTCCAATCAGATCGGAAAGGGTCGGGTTCAATACAAGGTTATCTAGTGTAATTCCGTGGGCGGTGCCAATTAGCTGTACTCCCCGTTCCGCTATTGTCCGGGCAGCCTGGGCCTCGGCTTCGGTACCAATCTCATCTATGACTATAGCCTCGGGCATATGATTCTCCACACCTTCAATCATAACCGCCGCTTGATCTATGGGTCGAGGTACTTGCATTCGCCGGGCACGCCCTATGGCAGGGTGGGGAATATCGCCATCGCCGGCAATCTCATTCGATGTATCAACAATCACAACCCGCTTTAGGAACTCATCGGCTAGAACTCGGGCAACCTCCCGGAGCATAGTAGTCTTGCCTACACCTGGCTTCCCCAACAAAAGGAGGCTTTTACCGCTCTCAATTACATCCCGAATAATATCTATGGTGCCGAACACTGCCCGGCCCACTCTACAAGTCAAGCCAATTATCTCGCCCTGCCGATTGCGTATAGCCGATATCCGATGCAAAGTACGCTCTATACCGGCCCGGTTATCCAGGCCGAAATCACCTACCCGCTTGAGAACCGTATCGATGTGCTCTCGGTTAATCTCGGCCTTAGATAAGTATACGAATCTATCTGGATAACGGGCTTCTGCCGGTCGTCCCAAGTCCAAAACAATCTCGATCAGCTCATCTAGATCCGGTTGCTCTTCAATCGCCTCCCGGACAAACTGAGGCAAAACCTCCAATAGGCGATCTAGGTCATCAACTATCTCTACTTGTTGTATCAATCGTCGTCCACCACCCAGATTGTCTTCCTGTCGGGATGAGCCCAACCTCTGATCTCGATTCCCCTTTGCCAACAGCCTCTTAAGTACTCAATACTCTCATCCGAAATCTCTTCACCGGGTACTAATAGGGGAATACCAGGTGGGTAAGGAGTCACACTGTTGGCAGCAATCTTACCCCTTGCCTCTCCTAGTACAACCTCCCGCCAGGGCGCTAGTGTCGCCTGTCTGGGCGACAACACCATTTTCCCTGATGATGGTGTCTTGGGTATAGGTTGGAGGTGCTTCTTTCCATCATGAGTCCGGGCCGTGCCAAGCTCCCTCAATGCCTGCAACAGCCTGTCCACTTCCTTTGGGCCATCACCGATGGTAATTAAGACTAGTATGTGATTGAGGCCGGCTAGCTCCACCTGTACACCGGCTTGTCGTAGGTGTCGTTCTGCTTCGGAACCGGACATGCCTATCCCATCAACGCGGATAAGCAGCTTGGTGGGATCCCACCAATGTGCTCCTGGTTTGTCTAGTACCTCTTCATCCAGGCATCGTAGCCCCCGAATTCTATTGATGCTATCTCTAGCCATTTGAGACATTTCCAAGGCTCTTTGCCAAAGCTTGTACCCCTCAAGGGCCATTTGTCTACGCCCTGCATCCAAAGAAGCGTAAAGCAGGAAAGACGGGCTTGTACTCTGTAGTATGCTCAAAACAACAGACATCAGCTCATCTAGTCCCGGCTCGCCGATATGCAAGAAGGAAGCCTGTGTTAAGACTCCAAGGGTTTTATGAGCACTTTGGGCAACAGCCGCTGCTCCCAAGCTTAAGGCAGTAGGAGGAAGCGCTTCGTGGAATCCAAAATGAGCACCATGGGCCTCGTCGACCAACAGCAACCTACCTGCTGTAGTATACCTGGCTATTGCTCCAATATCTCCTCCAATACCATAGTAATTAGGATACGTATCGAGCAAAGCCACTACGTCATCAATTTCTGCTACTGCCTGCCAAGCCTTTGAGGAAGGTGGTAAAGGTATGTTCCACTCTGTATCCCAATTCTCCTCCACGAAGCGGGGCGAAAGCCCTGCCAAGATCAATCCGCCAAATACCGAACGATGTACGCTGCGGGGGACTGCAACAGTGGCTACGTCCTCCAGTAACCTTTCGGAAAAAGAGGTATGGCTCTTTTGTCTAGACCACCAGCTTGCTGCCAAGAGCATAGCTTGTATCCCTGCAGTGGTCCCGTTATGCAAAAAGAAAGTCCGCTCCGCTCCAAAAGCGTCAGCAGCCAGCGCTTCTGCCTCCAGCAGCACAGCTGCAGAGTCATTCTCATTGTGAGGATCAGAGATCTCATCTGAAACATCGATCAAAAATGGTTTGTCTCCAAGGGCCCGACGTAAGGCAGGGTCCAGAGCTCTGCCTTGTTTGTGTCCGGGAGTATGAAATGGAATGACACCATCTATACTATATTGCACTAGTCCCTCCAGAAAGGGTGCCTTTCTTTGATCTAGTCTGTAGGTGGGTCTGCCCATACTCCAACCTCCCCAGGGGCCAGGTCCAGAGAAAGTTCACACCGGATGCCATCCTGATCCCTGCGCAGAGGTACCCCTTGCCAGATGGCTCTTAGACCTATCACATATTTGTCATAACCGGGTCCTTCTGCCCTAGTCTCTACGAGGGCTGTCTCACAAGCAGAACAGATACGCGATCCCAAAATGGAGATTCCTGTGACACATTGGCTCCCACATACCATGCATCTTGTAGAGCAAAGCTGTCCCTCCAAAAGTATCACCGTCCTCTCCCCCAGCATATTCAAATTGATATCCACCGGTGCCTTCTCAAAGGCGCCTCTGGACAAGGCCTTCTTTATTTGTCACTATTAAACATCGCCTGGACAAAATCCTTCGCCCCAGCAGCTCTAACATTTGTCGCTCGGTCAATGCATCTTAACTGTGTAGTTCTGCTTATCTTGTGGTACATTCTACGTGTACATTACTGATTGACTGTATAGTAAGGCTATGATAAACTGGCAATAGGTATTGTCTGGCTATTTATGCCCTGCTAATCCGCCGATCTTGCAGAGGTTCTGGGGTCTACCTCAAGTCGGCCAATTATGTTAATGGCATGAGACCCTCCCACCCATCCTTGAGGAGGTTAGGCATGACTGAATCGCCTTGTATCGGTCAGAAGATCCGTGCCTTGCGTAAAAAAAAGGGAATGACCCAACAGGAACTGGCTGGTGATGCTTTCACCAAGAGCTTCATTAGTCAGATTGAGAAGAACCATGCTCGGCCTTCTCTCAAGAGCCTTCAGATAATTGCCGACCGGCTAGGCAAACCTGTAGCTTACTTCCTGGACGAAGATTATGGCCCCCGACCGGATGATCCCGACAAAGTGGACCATCTAATCTTACTTGCTACCCGCCTAGAACAAGAAAATAAGAATAGCGATGCTGCTAACTACTACAAAGAAGCCCTAAGCCTAACAGACAAAAGGGACTACCAGCGACGGGGACGGCTCTACCTTCTCCTGGGAAAAACCCATCATAGGCTGAACCAACCTCAAAATGCCATGCAAATGCTGGAACTAGCTGTTGCGGAGCTGGAACTAACCAGAGATTGGGGACTGCTTAGTTATGCTCATGTTGCTTTGGGCGAGCTCTTACTAGCAATGGGAGATCTAGAGCAAGCTACTCATTCTCTTGAGAAAGCTTTGGACGCTGCGCAACGCCATCCACAGCTGTTACACGGCCTGGAGAGTAGGATTCTGGCCAATTTGGGGATCGCATACGCCCGATCCAAACAATATGAGATCGGTGAGACAAATCTGCTCTTGGCCCTGGAAAAAGCGGAGGAAGACAACAGCTTCTATATGTATGGTGATGTCTGTGCTGAATTGGGCCACATCTACTTCCACCAGCAGGCACTAGAGAAGGCCGGTCATTTCACTGATCGGGCCTGGTATTTTTACTCTGCCATCAGTAACTTAGAGTCACAGATCGAATGCCAGATAAGGCGAGGAGCTATCAAGCTGGCCCAGGATGACTTGGCCCTAGCAGAAAGATATTTTCTCGAGGCAGCAGAAAAAAGTAAAGAAGCAGGCTATGTATCGCAGCAAGCTCATGCATTAGAAAGCTTAGCTCAGGCATACCTTGAGGCACCATCACCTCACAAGTTAAATGCCGCCCAGGTTATTCTCGAAGAAGCATACCATCTTTATACAGAGCCTACTCAACAAGCCCGAGCTTTACAGCTATTGGGTGAGGTTTACCACAGGCAAGGCAACCTTGATAAAGCACGGCACACTCTTGAGAATGCTGCTCAGGTACTAATGCAATCGGCGGAGAAGCCACAGCTGGCAGAAGTATATTCCCGCCTAGGGGAACTCTCCCAACTTCAGGGCGATACGGACCAAGCTGCTACGTTCTTCCAGCAATCGGTAAGTATCTTCCGGGAAATGCAGCTTAAAGGGAGCTGATAGCGGTAACAATGGTTACAATGCCAAATACCGCGAATATGCTCGCGGAAACCCATTTGAGGGTTGCTTCCGATATATTCTTTCCCACAAAGTAGCCTATTCCCACAGCCAGTGATATAGCCAGCATCATACCTGCACTGGCACCTAGCCACACCGGCCAAAATGCCTGATAACGTGCCGCCAGGGTCAATGCCGCTAGTTGCGTCTTGTCACCCAGTTCTGCCATGAAGAAGGCTCCAGCCACCGCCAGCGGAGAACGTAGTGGGCTGCTGGCCTCGTCCTCTTCACAAGACTCCTTGCTTCCCCTTAGGGTCCAGGCGGCGAATAGCAAAAAAAGAACCCCTGCTCCCAGCTTGATATGGGTCAGAGGTAACGCCATGCCAATACCTGTTCCAAGGAGTGCCGCCATGAGATTCGTGGTGAGTAACCCGAGAATAACACCACAAACAACGGTAGGTAGAGGGCATCGAGCTGCAAAAGCCAAAATCAATAACTGGGTCTTATCGCCCATCTCCGAAGCTGCTACAACCAATAGCGAAGCCACAAATTGCTCTACCACTGTCTACTCTCCTCGAAAGACTTGTATTAAGTGAAGCATAAGATGGCTCCCCGGGTTGGATTCGAACCAACAGCCACCCGGTTAACAGCCGGGTGCTCTACCGTTGAGCTACCGAGGAGCGAAAAGCACTCTGGCAACTAGCTACTCTCCCACCGGGTCGCCCC
>JAAYRF010000137.1 GCA_012518905.1 Bacillota bacterium
CCAAAATCGAGTAGTCATGACTCTAGAAGAGCTTAGTTACCTACCTCCCGGTCCGCTTCCCTGCGGCTATACACTGCGTTGTTTTCATCCCGGTGATGAAAAGCATTGGGAGAAGATCATCGTCGATGCCTTCGGGCGATTCCGTAGCTTTACCAAAACCATGGCTAAAGATAGCTATTTTGCCCCCCAGCGCATCATATTTGCCTGCCACGTTGAGGAAGGCCCTATAGCAACTGCTGCAGCGTGGCATGCACCCAATACACCTGACAACATCGGCTACTTGTATATGGTAGGCGCTCTCCAAGCCCATACAGGCAAAGGCCTGGGCTATTTGGTCTGTGCCAGTGCCATAAACCAAATGATCATCGATGGCAAAACATCCGCTCTACTCGTCACCGATAGTTTTCGATTACCGGCCATTAAGACTTACCTGAAGCTAGGTTTCCAACCGAAGATCTTCCATCTGAGTCAGCTACTTATCTGGGACAAAATAATGCACGACTTAAATCATCGATAGAACCGAGCTAAAGACATTTGCCGACCCTGCAAATGCAGGCTGCTGAGCACAGCTTACCTGGCCCGCTATCCCCATATGTTACCCGACTGTTAACGCTATGCATAAATTCGCGGTAGTAATCAAGGTGTCCCCAATTCTAATTACGGAAGGAGATCTCTGTTTTGCATAGAATATATGAAAGGGACAGATGTATACATTCTGTAAACGAACAGGGAGGTGTGTCAATAGGGGCTTGCATAGAGTAACTTTCGGTTAGTATAGTATGGTCTTGTGGTAAAGACGTTGTGCACGAAAACGATTTTCAGAAAGGGGTTAGGCTATGCGTAAACGACTTTGGTTGCTTACCGGGGCTCTTCTTTTGGTCTTGATGCTCGGCGGCTCTGTGTTTGCTTACAATGAAGCCCCTATGCTCTCCGAAAGAGTAAAGGCTGGTCTTCTGCCACCAGTTGAAGACCGTCTACCTGAGAATCCCCTGGTGATTACTCCTCTCCATGAAGTCGGTAAATATGGCGGAACCTGGGTACGGTGGACTACCAGCCGTGACTGGGGATATATCCGCATGCTCATGTACGGTCACTCCCCCATTCGCTGGGTGGATGACGGTCTAGGTATCGAGTCAAACTGGATCGAGAGCTGGGAAGCCAATGAGGAAGCCACTGTCTGGACCATGAAGATCCGCAAGGGTATCAAATGGTCAGACGGACATCCCCTCACTACTGAGGACTTCATGTTCTGGTGGAATGACATGGTACTCAACCTCGAGATGTCCGATGCTGTGCCGGATATGTTTATATCCGGTGGCGAGACGGCCAAAGTTGAGGCACTGGATGAGTACACATTGCAGCTTACGTATGTAGCACCGGCACCACTTCTGCCAGAGCGGATGTGCATGTGGCCCAACGCCGGGCATGGTGAGCGCATGATCGTTCCCGCCCACTATCTCAAGCAGTTCCACCCAGACTACTCCGATGCCGAAGACTTTGAGGTCTTCGAAGAGAAGATGGAGTGGTGGATGAACCCCGAGTGCCCGGTACTCTCTGAGTGGATGCCAGTTGAGCATCAGCCTGCCAGAAAGCTAGTACTAGAGCGGAACCCCTACTATTATGCAGTAGATACTGAAGGCAACCAGCTGCCATATATCGACACCATCGAGGTCAACTATGTAGAAGACCTTGAGGTCGTCAAGCTAAAGCTTCTCAATGGCGAAGCTGACATGCAGGTACGCCCCTATGTAGCCATGTCAGACCTGGCTATGCTAAAGAAGAACGAAGCCCAGGGCGGCTACAATGTCTATCTATGGGATAGTGGCTCCGGAACCGGTCCCATCTTCTATCCCAACTGGAACCATCCCGAGCCTGACAAGCAGGAGCTCTACCGCAAGAAAGAGTTCCGGCGTGCTCTGTCTTTGGCCATCAATCGGCCTCGTATGCAGAAGATGCTGTTCTTTAACCTTGGTGAGATTACAACCGGTACCTTTAGTCCTAAGGCCGTTGAATTCCACCGCAACGAGGAAGGCAAGGAGCTCTACAAACAGTGGCGTGACATGTATGTAGAGTATAGCCCCGAAGAGGCCAAGAGGCTCTTGGATTCCATCGGCGTTGTGGACAAAGATGGCGACGGCTGGCGAGATATGCCCAGCGGTAAGCCTCTATTGGTCCGCATTGACCGAGACGCAAATTCCAACAAAACTGATGTCCAAGCCAATGAGATGATCAAGGCCGACTGGGAAGCCATCGGCATCAGGACTGTTCTCAATCCCATTGATGGCTCAGCACTAGGTATCATGGACCAGACCGCTACCTTCGATATTCGAGATAGCTGGGAGCTCGGTGACGGGCCTAACCATCTGGTCTTCCCACAGTGGGTAGTACCCATTGACCTCAGCCGCTGGGCACCGCTAAATGGTGCTTGGTATTCAGTACAGGGTACCGCTAAAGAGACCCTGGAGCTAGATAAGGATCCTCGCGATCGTACACCTCCAAGGGAGGCACCTGAGGAAGGCGGCCCAGTCGATAGACTGCAGAAGATCTATGATCTAGCCAAGGTCGAGCCCAACGAGGCACGACGAGACGAGCTGGTTTATGAGATGATCAAGATCCATATTGAGGATGGTCCCTTCTTCATCGGTACTATCGCTGACTACCCACGGGCAGTCATCGTCAGCAAGAAGATGAAGAACGTTCCCGACGGTCCGGAGCTTGCTCTGGGTGGGTTCGTGAATCCCTGGATCATGGTATATCCGGCCATCACCAACCCAGC
>JAAYRF010000015.1 GCA_012518905.1 Bacillota bacterium
ATAGATGCAAGCAGTCAACTGCCATGACAGTGACTTTGTATTTCTGCTCCAATTGCCGGGCCAGTTCCTGGGTAGCTTCTGTCTCGGGAAACCTAGAATTGAGTAAGACCATAAAGGGTTTTTGTAGCTCTTGTAGTTCCCGAATTACCCTTTCTTCTGCATGCAGATATCCTTCCCGGGGAATGTCTGTAATAGAACCATCGGTTAAAATCACCAAACCCAACGTGGAATGCTCAGCGATAACCTTCCTGGTGCCTATCTCAGCTGCTTCTTGAAAAGAGATCTCATCCTCTAGCCACGGTGTTCGCACCATACGGGGTCCAGCCTCGTCAAGGTAGCCAAGTGCCCCTTCCACGGCGTAACCAACGCAGTCTACTAGCCGGATGCGGAAGCCAACTCCATCTCCTATGGTCAACTCCACTGGTTCATCGGGAACAAACTTTGGCTCTGTGGTCATGATCGTCCTTCCCGATCCACTCTGTGGCAATTCATCCCGGGTCCGTGTTCGTATGTGGTCATCCTGGATCCTAGGCATCACCATCAGATCCATAAAACGTTTTATGAATGTGGACTTGCCAGTCCGCACCGGACCAACAACGCCGACATAGATGCTGCCGCCTGTACGCTCTGCCATATCCTTAAAGATGTTGAATTTCTCCACTGACGACTTCCCTCCCTCATTTACCATCTCCGGTCCTCGGCCTCTTGGCAGTAGCCACCATTTTCGCGACACGGCGAAGGCCAATGGGCACGATTAACAATAATACTATATTAGTAGCCCGGAGAATTTATTACCGAGGGCAATCGAAAAGCCGCAGGCTCAACTCTTCTTACCTTTTTCGCCAATTTTGAGTTCTGTCCCGGCAAGCAGCCGCTGGATATTGGCACGATGTCGATAGAAAGCGAAGGCAGAAATCATGAATCCCGCTACAATATATGCCGTAGAAGATCGGCTTACAATGAGGAAAATGGGAAAAAGCACTGCGGCAGTTAGTGAAGCTAGGGAAATGTATCTCGTAATCCCCACGATTATGATCCAAAGCCCTAGAAGGATTAGGGCTATCATCGGTGTCAAGGAGACGACTGCTCCCAGGCTAGTTGCAATTCCCTTCCCACCCTTGAATTTTAGATAAATGGGCCAATTATGTCCGGCAATGGCAGCTACACCAGCAAGGATTTGCACTATCTCGCCACCAACCAATGACCCTAGATAGACGGCTATTGCTCCTTTGCCAACATCTAATGCAAATACTATGATCGCCGCAGGCAAGCCCACAGTTCTCAGAACATTTGATGTCCCGATATTGCCACTACCATACTCACGCACATCGAGATTAGCCCAAATTTTCCCGATAATCAGGCCAAAGGGGATAGAGCCAATCAGGTAAGAAGCCAATATGACTAGTACCGCATTTAGCATAGGTACCCTCTCCTTCCGTCTTCGTCGCCCATAGCCGTAAGTCACCCACGTCTTCTAACCTTAAACCAAATCGGCGTTCCGTGGAACCCAAAAGCGTCCCTAAGTCGATTCTCCAGATAGCGGCGATAGGAAAAATGCAACAATCCTGGATCGTTTACAAAGAGACCAAAAACCGGTGGCTTGACACTGAGCTGGTTTATATAAAACAACTTGAGCTGCTTGCCCTTATCACTCGGTGGCTGAGTGAGATGTATAGCTTCTTGTAGCACCTCATTGAGTCTACCAGTAGTAATCCGAAGACTGTGTTGATTGGCCACATAGCGCGTGACTTCAATAAGCTCGTTAAGTCGCTGGCCCGTAATAGCTGACACGAACACTATGGGAGCATATTCCACAAAGGCAAGTTCTCGGCGAATATCTTGTTCATAAACTCGCATAGTACTGCTATCTTTCTTGATTAGGTCCCACTTATTTACGACCAAGACTAGTCCTTTACCCTGTTCATGGGCATAGCCGACTATTTTCTTATCTTGTTCCGTCACACCATCGACGGCATCAATAACTGCCAAAACAACATCAGAACGATCGACGGCCCTCAACGCCCGAATGACGCTAAAACGTTCGATATTCCACTTAATACGTTTACGGCGACGCATTCCCGCAGTATCAGCAATCACAAACCGTTGCCCTTCCCATTCAAAGGTCGTATCTATGGCATCTCTGGTAGTTCCCGGTATATCTGTGACTATGCTTCGCTCTGTACCGCTGATAGCATTCACCAACGACGATTTGCCTACATTGGGACGGCCAATCACCGCCATTCGGATCACATCTTCATCATATTCGTCATCGGCATAATCCGGAAAAAGGGAGACGATCAAATCCAGCAAATCCCCGATATTGCGGTTATGCTCTGCAGCTACACCAATAGGTTCTCCTAACCCTAATTGGTAGAACTCGTACACATGCTGCTCCAATGCCAAGCTGTCTACCTTGTTGGCTACGAGGACTACTAGCTTGCTAGTTCGTCTCAAAAGATCGGCGATCTGCTCATCATTGGCTGTAATACCACTCCTCGCATCAACGACGAATAAGATCACATCTGCTTCGTCGATGGCCAGCTCAGCCTGGCGACGCACCTCCACAACTATGCTGTCAGTATCATCAAAATCAATACCACCAGTATCGATGAGTATGAAGGGCCGCGTTAACCACTGACAGTCTGCATAGATCCGATCGCGGGTAACCCCGGGCTCACCTTCTACGATGGCTAGACGACCACCGGCAATCCGGTTGAACAACGCCGATTTTCCCACATTCGGTCTCCCCACAATAGCAACTAC
>JAAYRF010000138.1 GCA_012518905.1 Bacillota bacterium
ATCGATCTTATCTCTTGTTTCGTCTTCCATGAAGACTTTGTACTCCCAGTAGCGCTGTTGCCAAGAATCGGTGATGGTGCGCATGGTTTCGCTTTCTAAGGCTGGATGAATGATTAGATAGGTAATCCCAGGCTCCAAATTCTCAAGCTGCCGATAGATGCCTTGTTTAACTTCTTCGTAAGTTTTTCCCCAAGCAGCCCCGAAGAGGGCAGATAGTTTAGGTGTAGATTCTCTCGCCATCAAGTCTATTAATCTCGGATCATAGCCTTGGGCCTGAAGCTCTGCTTGTACTTTGGGCTCGGGCTCCAATAACATGGGGGGAAGATTGTACTTCCTGGCCAGCTCCACGTATGCCTCGGCATAGTCTAGGCATGCCAGTGATGTTCCCATATGGGTATCTATATGGGTTGGTCGGACGCCCCAATCCAGTGCTTGCTGGATCTGGGCTGCCGTCTCCTTTTTGATTTCTTCCGCCGATGCAGATTCTACTACTGCCTGGGGCTGTCTGTGCATGAATCCATACCTATCTAGTAGTCCCGGACTTGATGTCAAGGGTCGCCAGCGGTAGGTGGCCCATTCACTTGTTAGGGTTACGTGGATCCCAACATCGAGGTCGGAGTGGTTCTTATACCATTCCATGAACTCGTAGGCCCAAGGGCAGGGCATCATGACGCTACAACTAGTAGGAATACCATCAGTCAAAAGCTCCTTAGTGGCGGCGTTGGCCTCCCAGCTCATTCCCACATCATCGCAATGGACGATGAGCATGCGGGCATTGGGAGGGTAGCCTAGTTTCTTGGCGATATCTTGTGCTTTCACATTTCTTCCCTCCTAGTAGATCCACCGATGGGTAGCATCGGGTATTGCGTTGTGTGGATAACTTGGTTAAGCGTCTAGTATCACATTATTCGGGTAGTACACATCATTTGAGTTACTTACGGACTTCATCGGAAGGAAGGAAATCCCTGCTTGAGCAGGGAAACAACTTGCCGGAGGTGGCCATTATGAAGTTGGTGGCAGCTGCAATTATCCAAAAAAACGGCAGAATACTTATCGCACGACGAGGAGCAGATGAACCATTGGCCGGCAAGTGGGAATTCCCTGGAGGCAAGATAGAACCAGGGGAAAGCCCCGAGGAGTGTTTAGTCAGGGAACTCAAGGAAGAGCTCGATCTGACCGTGGTCGTAGGAGGTTTCTTTGCTGAGAATACATACACCTACAGCACCGGAACCTTTCGATTGTTGACATATTTTGCTGAGTCTGATTCTTACAACATGAGATTGAGGGCACATGATGCCATAGCATGGGTTGAGCCCGCGCGCCTTTCTGAATATGATTTCTTGCCGGCTGATAGACCTATCATCGAGAAGCTGGCTGCCTATGAAAAGCATCTATGACCGGGTCTAGCCTTCCAGGACATGGTCGCCATTTGGCCCAGAAACGAAGAGGATTGGCGTAGTTGGCAAAGGAAATGGGAAGAGTGTGACGAAGAGAGCAATTGGCACTAAACGCAAAGGAGGAAATAAAGAGTGAAAAGACAGGCGTTGGTATCCATGTTGCTGGTTGCTCTTGTTCTCACTTTGTTGGTCACCCCGATCTGTGCTGCTAAGAAGATCACGATTACCTGGTGGCTGAATCCGTGGCGCATTGAGCCTCCTGGCTTTACGGGAGAGCGGGCAGTCACCGCCGAGGATTTTCCTCAATGGGTGAAAGAAGAATTCGAAAGATTACATCCCAATGTCGAGGTTAAGTATGAGGTTGTAACTAATGTTGGTTTCGCTCAGAAGATCTCCGCCGCCATATTGGCTGGCAATCCCCCCGATGTGCTCAGGGCTTCCAGCTTCAAAAAGGATTGGGCCCTACATGGTCTTCTGGAGCCAGTGGATGATTACGTTACCCCAGACGATGTTGCAGATTGGTATCCAGATGCCTATGAAGGTTTTCGGATAGCTGGGAAGCACTATATGTTCCCATGGAGCTATGGTACCAACGGTATGGGTTCTAGCATGCTGTTGAACCCTGAGATTTTTGCTGACCGAGGTGTAGAACTACCGGCTTTACCGGAGCGCTCATGGACTATAGACGAGTTCCTAGCTTCTGGCAAGAAGCTCTCTTGGGATGATGATGGCGATGGTATAAATGATCACTATGCCTTAAGCCTCGGTGCTCAGGATTCTGAGAATAACCCCGTTTGGCTGTACATGCGGGGGGCCAGTATGTTCAATGAAGATGAAACAAAGATTATCATCGATTCGCCGGAGGGTATTGCTGGCCTGCAGTTTATGGTAGACATGATTTATGAGCACAAGATCGCGCCTGTGGGAGCAGAGGGTATGGGCATCTACGATATCATTAACTTGTTCCATAGTCAGAAGACAGCCATGGGATATGGTGGCCCATATGAGATCGGGCGCATTTACCGTTATGTAAATGAAGGCAGGCTCGATGAACCCTTTGAAGTCAAGATTGCTCAATTCCCCCATCTGCCCGAGATAGGGCCGGTTGCTTACCATGCTAGCGGCGGATTCATGGTCTTTAGGCAGAAGGATCAGGAGAAGAAAGAGATGGTCATGGAGTTTTGCCGGTTCCTGACTAGCCCGGAGAATACCCGTTTGCTCAAGACACTGCTCTACATTACAGCTCGAGAGTCCGTTAACCAGGATCTCTACGCCGATAGTGTCTTTGCCGACGAGGTAGCTGTCTATGCCAATGCCATCCAAAATGGCAAGCAGTACTACGGTAGCTTGGAGGTAGATTTTACCGATGCAGGCAAGTACTGGCAGGCAGCCTTTGAGGCGGCTTTCACAAGAGACAAGACTCCCGGGGAAGCCTTGACTGAGTTTGCTCGGGAAGCTAATAAGGTCTTATTTAAGAAGTAGGCCACATTTTCCCACGGCAGGCCTAAGATGTATACAATAAACCTCAGCAGGGCAGGGAACCAGAGAAATTTCTAGAATGATAACATAGCACTAAACATCGAGGAGGTATCATAAGTGAAGAGACGTAGTTTGGCATCAGTACTGCTCGTTTTTCTGGTCCTTGCTGTGCTCGTCCCACAAGCTTCAGCTGCGAAGAAAATAACCATCACTTGGTGGCTGAATCCCTGGCGGATAGAGCCGCCGGATCTGCCCGAAGGACAAGCAGTGACAGCGGAAGACTACCCCCAGTGGGTGAAACGTGAGTTTGAGAAGTTATATCCGAATGTCGAGATCAAGTACGAAGTCGTCACTAACGCCGGTTATCAGCAGAAAATTGCTGCCGCTATCCTGGCAGGCAATCCACCGGACGTTCTGCGGGACTACGCTTTTAAGAAAGAATGGGCAGTTCATGGCTTGCTAGAGCCTATTGATGACTATGTTACCCCAGAAGATATTGCTGATTGGTATCCCGATGCCTATGGCAAAGGGTACATTAATGGAAAACACTATCTCTTCCCCTGGAGCTACGGGACTAACGGCATGGGTTCAACCATGTTGCTCAACCCGAAGATCTTCGCTGCTCGTGGAGTGGAGCTACCAGCCCTCCCCTACCGCTCATGGACGCTAGATGAGTTCTTGGCGGCTGCGAAGAAGCTTTCTTGGGATGATGATGGCGATGGAATCAATGATCACTATGCCTTAAGCCTCGGTGCTCAGGATGGAGAGAACAACCCTGTCTGGCTATACATGCGGGGAGCCAGCATGTTCAACGAAGATGAGACAAAGATTATCATCGATTCCCCTGAGGGTATCGCTGGTCTGCAGTTCATGGTAGACATGATCTATGAACATCAGGTTGCGCCCATGGGAGCAGAGGGTATGGGCATTTATGATATCATCAATCTGTTCCACAGCCAGAAGACGGCCATTGGCTATGGCGGTCCTTATGAGATCGGACGTATTTACCGGTATGTCAATGAAGGTAGACTAGAGGAACCTTTCGAAGTGAAGATCGCTCAGTTCCCTCATTTACCTGAGGTCGGACCAATCGCCTATCATTCCAGTGGTGGGTTTATGGTCTTTAGGCAGAAGGATGCGGAGAAGAAAAAGATGGTCATGGAGTTCTGCAACTTCTTGACTAACCCGGAGAATACTCGCTTACTCAAGTCTTTGCTGTACATTACGGCTCGAGATTCAATTAACCAGGATCTGTACGCAGATAGCATCTTTGCCGATGACGTATCCATTTATGCCAATGCTATCCAAAACGGAAAACAGTACTATGGCAGCTTAGATGTGGACTTCAGCGAGGCCAGAAAGTTCTGGCAGGCGGCTTTTGAAGCGGCATTTACCAGAGACAAGACTCCCGCGGAGGCTTTGACTGAGTTTGCTCGGGAAGCCAATAGAGTTCTTTTTAAGAAGTAAGGAACCCATTGGCAACAACTGACGTAATGGTGCAAAGGGCGGGCATGCTTTGCAGCATCCCGCCTTGTTGCAATCAGGTGAGGAGGTCGTTTGCGTATGGGTAAGATATGGGCGAGGATCAAGAAAGACAAATGGGCGTATCTGTTTCTCCTCCCCAGCTTCATCTTCTTTGGTACGTTCTTCCTCTTTCCAGTGGTTTGGTCCATCTTCTTGAGTTTTATGGATTACCAAGTGTGGGGAAGCAGTTTTGTGGGGCTAGACAATTATCGGGAAATTCTATCTGACCGGATTTTCTGGATATCGCTGCGTAATAACTTTTTCTATGCTCTAGGCGTGGTGCCGCTGTGGCTGGGTAAGGCTTTGATCATTTCAGCCCTGATCTTCCCATTTAGGAAGTCTATACAGACGTTTTTCAAGGCAGTATTTTATATGCCCCATGTTACTTCGGCTGTCATCATTTCCATGATCTGGCTTTGGATATACAACCCGCCCTTCGGACTGCTAAATTATATCCTGTCGTTATTTGGACGACCTGGAGTGGCATGGCTAGGCAACACCAAAACGGCTTTGCCTGCGATCATTGCGCAGACTGTGGTCATGGGCGGCGGCTCATCTATTGTCCTAATTTCCGCTGCGATGAATGGGATTCCTACCCATCTCTATGAGGCAGCAGAGCTGGACGGAGCGTCGAAGTTAGTGACTTGGTTTCGCATTACTTTGCCCCTGCTTAGGCCTACTATTTTGTATTTGGTAGTCATGGGCACCATTTCTTCGTTCCAGGTCTTCACCCAGGTTTATACCATGACCAAGGGTGGTCCGCAGTTTGCTACTACTACAATTGTATACTTGATTTTTGAGAAGGCCTTCCAGAACTTTAGATTTGGCCCCGCTTCAGCTATGGCTGTCGTCTTATTTGCCATCGTGTTCTGCTTCGCCATCATCCAGTTTAAGTGGCTGGGCGAAGAAATAGAGTACTAGGGGAGGGAAGGAATATGGTGAAAGGCAAGGTAACTATTGGGAAAGTATTGATTTTCATATTGCTCTTGGTCCTGGGACTTGCCGCAATCCTCCCTCTGTATTGGATGGTGGCAACGGCAATTCAGCATCCGACTTTGACCATGCAGTTCCCCCCGGAATGGATTCCGTCTAATCCAACACTGAATAACTTCCGATCGTTCTTTACCCGGCCTCATGTATGGAATTGGACGCTTAACAGTATTGTCGTGGCAACTTCGGTCACTGTTTTGCAGGTTTTCCTAGCGGCTTTGGCCGGGTATACCTTCGCTAAGAAACGGTTTTTTGGTGACCAGTTCCTGTTTTGGCTATATGTAGGTTCCATGATGGTGCCGGATCAGGTTACTCTGATACCTTTGTATTTACTCATGAGCAAGCTGGGATTTCTCGATTCCTACAAAGGTTTGATTCTTCCGGGCTTGGCTGGTCCCTTTGGGGTTTTCCTTATGAAACAGCACATGAGCACGCTGCCGTCAGAACTCTTGGATGCAGCGAGAATCGACGGATGTGGCGAATGGGGCATTTTCCAGAGGGTAGTATTGCCTTTGTCCAAACCGGGCATTGCTGTGCTTGCAATCTTTACCTTTGTGGGTCAGTGGAATGCCTTTATCTGGCCACTTATCGTGACCAGTAGTTCAGCAATGCGGACTCTACCAGTAGGGTTAGCACTTCTGCAGGAAGAGGTGCCTATGCAGTTTGCTTTACTAATGGCTGGGGCAACTTATGCTGCTATTCCCATGGTAATAGTGTTCCTTTCATTCCAGCGTTATTTCCTAGAGGGTGTAACGGTGGGCGCTTTGAAAGGCTAATAGACCAGCATCTCGTCATGCTGTTTGGAAAGGTGGATATGCTTGTTAATCACATTTGACCTGGATGGCGTCTTGCAGGTTAACCCCTTTGGCCGAGGAGTGTTCCCGGAGGTACGGAAAGAGATCGGCAAGACATTAGTAGCCAAGGAAGGCCTCGAACCGGAGGAAGCATCTCGGAAAGTGATGAAAATGATCCGAGACGAGGCAAAGCGACGTCTTCTGTCCGGTGACCATGTAGGGGCTTACGATTGGGATGATATTGTGCGGGTGGTGGGGGAAAAGGTCGGAAGTCCCGCTCGCTTTGATGTTGAGCAGTTGGTGATCAAGTATTGCACACCGGATTATATATCCTCATATCCATATGCGGAGAGTACGCTCACTCAATTGGCCGATATGGGAGTACGCTTGGCGGTGGTCACCAACGGGTTTTATAAATACCAAAACCCGGTGATGGAAGGTCTTGGACTCCGTCATTTCTTTGAAGATTTTATTACTCCCGAGATGGTGGGTACCGTCAAGCCTTATGCAGCTATTTATCACGCCACCATCAAAGGCGAGCATAGTTTAAAGCTGCATGTAGGTGATACCATTATCCATGATGTCTGGGGTGCTGCTCGGGCAGGTTTTGAACCGGTATGGGTTGTGCACGACTTGCCCGATAAAGTCGCCAATCTTCTTCCATGGGAGCGGCCGCATAGTCGTGAGATAGAGGTCTTTATGGAGAAATCCTTCCAATCGGATCTTTCTCCAGAGGCATATCCTGAGGCCAAGGTTGAAGATTGTCGTCCAGTATATATGATCAAAGACCTAGCGGAGCTCCTTACGGTAGTAGAGTACGCTAAGGAGAAGGTGGCGTAGATAAGGGTCCCCTAAGGTATGGAGATCTGTGAGATTTACAAGCCCCGCGCCGAGGACGCGGGGATGAATTTATGTGGAATATTGCTAGTTTGTGATAAGGGGGTTCAAACGTGTTAGAGAAGACGCGGGGATTGGTTGAGAGGTTTGTTGATGAGAGAAATACGCCGGGGGCGGTAATGCTTGTTGGCCATCGAGGGAAGACATATGGACCATATCCCATGGGATATACTAGCTTTTTCCCTGGGGCTAGGCCTGTGGACGCCGATGTGGTGTATGATCTTGCCTCTTTGACGAAGGTTGTTGCCACAACTACCGCGGCACTGCTTTTGATTGAAGATGGGGCTCTATGTTTGAAGGACACCATCGGCTCTTTTTACAAGCAAACACCTCCGGACAAGGAGAGTATTACCATAGAAGAGCTGTTAACCCATACCGCTGGCATACCCCAGACGGAGTTTTATCGTGTGTTGCCGAGTCCCAACGATGCCGTAAGTCACATTCTCCATACGGAACTAGCTTTTGCTCCCGGCACCCAAGTACTATACTCTTGCTTGAACTTCATATTGCTAGGCAAGATCCTGGAGCAGTGTGCCGGGGAGCCACTAGATGTTTTTGTTGCTCGCAACGTCTTTGAGCCCCTAAAAATGACTAGCACCTGTTACAATCCGCCTAAGACCATGCATGAGCGGATAGCCTATACTGAATGGTGCCCGGCGGAGAGGGTCTTTATCCGGGGTAAGGTTCACGATGAGAATAGCCGCTTTCTAGGGGGAGTGAGCGGGAATGCCGGTTTGTTTTCCACTGCCGGTGATTTGGCGATTTTCGCAACCATGCTCCTGCAGGAAGGGGCATATGGCAATCGGCAGATACTCCATCCCCAAAGTGTCAGGCTGTTAAATACCAATTACACTGCGGATTTGAATGAAAGTAGGAGCATTGGTTGGATGATGAAGGGGAAGGGTTTCTCCTCCGGAGGGGATTTGATCTCCCACAGCGCCTTTGGGCATACCGGGTTCACCGGAACCTCTCTGTGGATCGATCCAGAGTTGGAGGCATACTTTATTCTTCTGGCAAACCGAGTCCATCCCAGCCGTACTAATGAAGGCATCATCCAGTTTAGACCACGGTTCCATAATAGTGCTATTGCGGAACTAGCGAGAATCTAAGCTAGTACTAGAGCTCGGGATAGATCTCAACTTGTCTCTTGAGATTGGTCAGTATCTCGGGCACAATGGGCCTTTGCTGCTCTAAAGCCAGTAGTGCTGCCCCTGCCACGGGAGGCAAAGCCGGGAGCACCATCTGGTACTGGTATTTCTTATCTTGGGTCAAGTACTTTTGTATCGGCGCCAAGATGGTGTCACCGCTTTTAAAGACACCCCCAACAGGGGACCATTGAATTACTGAAGAGGGCCACGCTAGTTTGTGGCCCGTTCCTATTATTTTGGCAGCCAGCATGTGGGCAGATCTCGCAAACAGCTCAAGGGCATCTCTATCCTCAAGGGCAGCTAGATGGGCCAACCTCTTGGTAACAGCGGCCAGATCTGGTCGATCTATCCTGCCGGCATAGAGGGCTTTGCCGAGCTCTTCTATGGGAATAGAAGGGAACTCTTGGGTGAAGGCCTCGATGAAGGATTCAATGGGTCTGTTAATATCGATACTGTGCAGAGTCATCTTCAAGGCGTCCCTGGCGATACCAAAACCACCGCCCTCATCACCAAAAAGATATCCCCAACCGCCGGCTCGGGCAACTTCTCGGTTAGAATTGACTCCCAAGGCTATAGAACCACTCCCAGCTATGAGCACAATGCCGGGACTGCACTCTAAAGCACCGGCCCAAGCGATGAAGGCATCATTGTCAATGGCAAGGTATTGGGTAGAAAAGGTCTTTTGACAGACATCTTTGACTGCTTGCTCCAAGGCTCCCCCGGCGACCACCCCAGAAAGCCCCAGGAAGACGGAGACAAAACTGAAATCGGCTTCTGGCATGGCGGCCTTTAGTGCTGCAGTTAGTGTAGTGTGCAGTTTTTCTTTGCCACCGGGAGCCAAAACGAAGTCAATTCGCCCTGCCTTACCCGCTCCTAAGATATTGCCTTTACCATCAATGACCATGCATCTAGTACCGCTTTGGCCACCATCGATGCCCACATACATTGCCTCTTTCTCACCCACGCTGGTACCCCTTCCAAAGAGAGATGGTCCATCCACGCCCATCTGCGCCTAAAGTCCTTATTAGTTATTCGACGATCACCGGCATAATCCTACACTGAGGTTTTTGTTGTATTAGGCAGGAGTATCCTACTCATTGTCGAATGCATCTTATATACATGAATGTCTATCAAAAAGGAGCTTGGCTCCAGAAACGCGGATCACAATAGGGAGACTGCGATGTACGGTATCGATATTGGCTTTCAAGAGGCCTTGGCAAAGCTGAAGGCCGTCAAGCATTCCCTGCGTCCGGCAGAGAAGCGAATTGCCGAGATCATTTTAGAGAATCCCCGCCGGATTATCAACATGTCCATCACCGATCTGGCCAAGATGGGGCAGTGCAGTGAGACGACCATTATCCGTATGGCACAGGCGGTGGGTTATCAAGGATACCGGGAGCTGAAAATGGCCATCGCAACACAATTGCC
>JAAYRF010000139.1 GCA_012518905.1 Bacillota bacterium
CAAGTTGTGCTATACACCCGGGAGCGGCGACAGGTAGCGGCTGTTCGGACAGGGGCTGATGGCATGTATCAAATCGGCTCTTTACCTGTCGGTAAGTACTACCTGGAAGCAAGCTCACCTGGATATGTCTCTACCCAAAGCGAGGTTTTTCAGCTCGATGGCTATGAGGATTTTAGGCTAGATCTGGCTCTCTTGCCGAACAGAACTCTAGATCTAGACTTGCAGCTTCAACCTAGTGCGGCTGCTGTTGGTGATTTGGTACAGGCTGTACTTTATGTCACCAATTCTGGAACTAGAGATCTCTTAGGTAGTGTGGTGGAGCTTGCTTTGCCCCATGGTCTTAGCTACGTGGCAGGGAAAAAAGATGCCGGAAGGCTAGAGAGTAGCAATGATGAGGCTGGAAATCGAGTGATCCGCTGGGAAACGGGCTTTCTTGCCCGAGGAAAAACCCGTCAGGCAGAGATCTGGCTGCTAGTGGGCTTAGATGTCCCCTATGGTGGTACCAAGCTAAGTGCCCAAGCTACTGGTTATGCTAAAGGGGCAGCATCTGTTACACCCCGGGTGGAGCGGAAGCTGCATGTAGAGAGTGGTCCTTTCTTAGCCACGACTCCTCAGCATGTAGTAGATTGCCATCTGATTTTGCCCTTTGGTGAAAAGGGAACCATGGAGGTGCATATCCAACCGGACAAAGCCGTACTTGGACCGGGACTTCCCTTCGCAAAGCGAGACGTGGACAAACGCAGACAGCGAAGCTCTTTGGTATCAGTGGCAGAACCCTTGCCCCTAGATACAGGGGTGATAGCGCCCCACAGACTTCGTATCCGTTTAGAGAAAGATGACTGGGCTGTAGAAGGCGGCAAGTGGCACCATAATATTGATTTTTCCCCGTTTCCTCAAGAGACTGTGGCGTTTCAGGGAGTACAGATTGGCAGCAGGCTAGATCAGATTGCAACTTTGCGGATTTTCTATGGGCTTCCTTTAGCATGGCCGCATGTTGCCCTTTACCCAGCAGACAATACCTCGGGGCCTTTTGAGTTGCCAAAAGCACCTAGTTTAGCTGGAAGAGTGGATGTAGCGATCTTAAGCTGGGATCCTGTGAAGAATGCTTGGCAGGAAGAGGCGCCGGTGCTCTTTCGGGTAGATCACGGCCAAGGAACTGTGACCTTAGGCCGGGCAGTTAGCACTTACAATGCCCAAGGTAGGCAGCAGTATGTTCTGGTGGCATATACGCAAAATGAAATGGGCTTCGATGTAGCCTGGAAAGAAGCGGGGCTGTCTTTTGCCGGGGATGATTGGCATCTTTATGCCGGGTATCTAGAAACTGATCTCTTAGGCAAGCATAAGATGGCTACTGTCTTGGGAAAGGCCAGGGGGCCTGAGTTTAGGCTGCAGGGGAGCCTACGAACTGTGTTGGGTTACAGGGACAAAGTACTAAATCCAATTGATACAACGGCAAGTGATGCCGAAAAAACTGATGCTTACTTTCCGGCCTTGTCTAAGTCAAGAGATTCTCATATAGATTGGGATCGTGGTTTAGCTTGGCAGCTTACTGCAGCCCTTGAGGCCCGGCCTGGGCTGTGGTTAGCAGGCGGATGGGAAGGAGCAGGGAGAGGCTTTGTTGATCTTTGGGGGGTAACAGCTCTTCAAGATTGGGAAGCCGCAAAGATACCATCGGAGGGAAAGGAAGAACTAGATGGCATGGTGCTTCGCGTAAGAGAAGTGCTGGGTCAGCAATCTAGAATACATCGGGGTGCAGACGGGTTTTTGTCTCCTTCCGACCGCCGGCGAGCTGCGGCCATCGGTGCCGAACTTGAGCTCAAGGGAGGCTGGGCGCTGGGTTCACTAGCAAGTCGCACGAAGATTATGCCCGCTCAGGGTGACAAGGCCCAGATGGGCCCTATGGAGACGATCCAAGGGTGGGAGCAAAGACTAATCTATCGAGGGATAGGCCTACCCCGTTGGAGCCTGGGCTATGGCCAAAGGATGGCGGATAAGCAATCATCGGTGCAGAAGACGCACTATGCCCTTATGGAGGTAGATGGCTACTTGGCTGACTTGGAGTGGGGTGCCCGGTTGGAGATCAGCCAGGAAATAGGGCAAAGTGGCAAACAGGATAGTCTCCCATGGAGTAACCCGCTGGTGGCCACTGGTGAACTAAAGGCTGCATACGAGCATGGCAGGGTTCGGCCATATCTCCATGGGCGTCAGGGAGTATTCCATCCGGGTCTGGGTGAGAAATCGTCGCCGGGTCAAGAAGAATGGACCATTGGGGTGGAAGGTGAGCTGAGTGAGGCTTTTTCGCTTAGACTTGCCCATACTCAAAGGCGAGATGCCTATGGGCCAGCAAACCGTGGAGACCAAGGACTTGGTGATTTGGAGCGCTCCCAGAATCGGGACACCTTGTCAATTGGGGCTCAATACATGATGGGAGAAAAGGGGAGGCTAGAGGGCACATATGAATGGCCCACGGGCCCCAAAGCTTCGTCCAATCAAGTTGCTTGGCGGGGTAGCCTTGAGCTAGAGAGAGAGCTATCTCCCAACGCTTTCTTGCGCCTAGGATGGGTAAGATGGCAGGATACCCTTATCTCACCGGTGCGAGAACCATGGGATCGGATAAACTTGGAGTTAGCCTTGGGGGATGCCAGTCAGATGCTGTCTACTACAAAGCTCAATTTGGCTGCACATCTCGGGAAGGGCCAAATCCTTGGTTGGGAGCTAGCGGGGGAGGGGAAGTGGGAATTTGCGAGAGTCTGGGAGATTTGGGTTCATGCCGCACAGAAGCAGGTGGTTAACGGCGAGATTGGCAGCTTTACCACCCAGCAGGGAATACTGCGCTTTTCCCGGGCTCTTTCAGATAGATTCGCTGCATTTACACAAGTCGGTGGATGGCGCCAAACGGGTAGAAACGAAAGGGGATATAGCCTTGGCCTAAGTTACCGAATGGCCCCGGGAGTCGCCTTGGCCGTAGGTCATACCTGGTCAAATCAGAGACATAGAACTAAAGAGGGCTTTTTGAGTGTCAAGCCCGGTATTTTCCTGCAGATCCAGTATCGCTAACCGGAATGATCACGAGCAGCAAGACTTAGAGATTCACCTTCTGGAAACGGTTTCCATGGGCCTATATCTCTATCTTTGCCTCTCAAGGGCGGCAAAGACAGTCCGGCAGGGGTGCCGTGATACGCATATGCCATGAAATGGATCTGGAAAGCAAGAAAAGGGCTATCCGCTTCATTCTTAGCGGAGAGCCCTCAATATTTGATCCCATTGATAAAGAGAAACCCGGTACTTTTAGAAGCCAGGCATTTGCATCTTCCATGGCTCTGTCTGCAACTCGTATTTGAGTTCCTCGGGCCAGTCCTCAGCCATTTTCTCCAGCAACGCAACCAGTATCTCCCAGGCAAGGTCAGGATGGGAAGACGCAAACCAGATGGCAAGGATCTCGTTGCGTCCCGGATGGGGGATGCCATAGATTGAACCGTCCACTTGCAGAGCCTCTAGTCCATTCGGGAAGAAGCTATCTATGAGATCTGGCCTAGATTCCAGGTAAGGAGTGAGATCCAAAAGACCCCCGTGCTCAGCGAACATAAGATAGCGATCTTCAAAGAGGGAAAAAACATCCGGTGCGTCCCTAGCTCCCATGAGGACAACCAATTTTTGATCATAGGCCACAGAAGGCGTTACTGCTATAGATAGATAGTGTTCGGGATGTGATGCGTTGAACTCTTCAACGATAGGGTCAAAATAAGCGCTTTCCGGTATTCCACCCGGCACCATGATGCTGATTTTGGTCCGTCCAGCGGCTGGATCCGGTCCAGGTCGCAAGGCAAACCCCACCAGCCCTAAAACCAGTACTACAGATATAATAATAAGAGCAGTGCGCTGGGGGCTGCGTTTGAGATAGCGGGCATCACCCAGATTTTCCCTAGGTTCGCTCTGAACTGCCAGTGCTACTTGTGGGCAGCCGTGTTGCCTGCAGCCTGCGGCTTCCCGCCAGCAGTCAGCGTGATGTGGGGATTTGCAGCGGGGACATACCACTACTTCATCGCCGGCATTTAGCTTCTTTTGGCATGCAATACATACATCGCCCACTAGCTTATGATCTGCGGACAAAACCAATAGCTTCTCACTTCTGGCCATAGCAACTCTCCCCCAAAGACTTCCCAATCGACCTAACTCCTTGCTCAAGCATATCATATTAGTCGCTTGATTTCCATGCGATAGAATCCGGTGAAATCCGGTGGCATGGATACCGAGGAAGTTCTAGAAATCCTCCATAGAAGCCATGCTAAGTGCAGGAGGAGGGAGTTCTCTAACCTGGACAGTTCGTAGATAGCTGAAAGGAGAAGGCCATGGTTCTAGGTATTATGGGTATTCTGCTGAAGGATCGTCGGGCTCAGGCGCCGGAGGTACAGGAGGTGTTGACCAAGTATGGAGACATAATCCTCTCCCGCCATGGCGTACACGATGCTGCCGAGTCAAAAGGATTGATCACCCTCACCATTGAGGCAGCTGGGGAAGAGTTTGATGCCCTAGTAGCAGAGTTAGAGGATGTATCGGAAGTTTGCGTGAGTACAGCGATGTTTCCTAATAGATGAAAGTATGGATTAAAGGCTGACCCAATCAGGCTAATGCCAGTGGCACTGTTGGACTGGGGGTAGCAGGATCGCTACCCCTTAAGCAGAATTAGAAGACCTCGTCGATGACCCAAACTACCACGGCAGCCAAGGCAATGATTAGCAGAACGGTCAAGATCTGATCCAAATCTCCCCCAGAATCTCTGCACATCTCTATCCCCTCCCTTCGCCCACTCCTCTCATCGCGGTATAGGCTATGTGGCGGTCAGTCAAAGGCATACGAGAGCGAAACTCTATTTTCAAGCCTAGAGTTCGTGGGCCTTGAGTTGGGCTTTTGCAGGCGTGGTGGTATTTGGCAGAAGACGAAGGCCTTGGTATCTGTTGACACTTTTTGGGTGAAATAGTAGGATAGATGAGGTGTAGGTTGTTTATACTTGGGGGAGGTGGCAAATTGTGGCATACGTGATTACTGATGACTGTATTCTATGTGGCGCCTGTGAAGCCGAGTGTCCCGTTGAGGCTATTAGTGAAGGTGATGGCAAGTACGAGATCGATGCCGATCTTTGTACAGAATGCGGGGCCTGCGCTGAGGTGTGCGCCGTAGATGCCGCTCAACCGGAATAAGCACCTGGCTTAGGAGCCCTAATGGCTTCTGGGGATTATCAGTAAAGAGCGCAAGGCCGGGGTTTGCCCGGCCTTGGCCATTTTTTTGAGTAGAGGGTTAGCCTAGTGTCCCCGCTTGTTCCCGCTTGATGGCCTCCTCCATGATTACTTCAGTCGCAGTAGCGCCAATCCGAACGGCACCGGCTTTCCGCATGTTCAAGGCAGCATCTAGGCTTCGAATACCACCGGCTGCTTTTACTCTTACCTTCGGTCCTGTAGAACTTCGCATGAGCCGCACATCATCCACGGTAGCGCCACTCTTGCCAAAACCGGTGGATGTCTTGACGAAATCTGCTCCACTAGCTTCCGAGATCTGACAAGCCTTTTCCTTGAGTTCATCTGTTAGGTAGCAGTTTTCCAAGATGACTTTGACAATAGCCCCCCGAGAGTGGGCGGCCTCGACCACGGCTCGGATATCCTGAGCAACATAATCAAAATCTTCCGAAAGAAGGCGGGCATAGTTCATTACCATATCTAGCTCTACTACCCCGCCGGCAATGGCTTCGATTGCTTCGGCTACTTTCATGGCAGTCGTGTGGGTGCCGTGGGGAAAGCCAATGACGGTGCTAAGGGCGATACCGCTACCCTCCAAGCATTGCCTGGCGATTTCCACATCACAAGGCCGTACACAGACAGAGGCAACGTCGTATCTGCGGGCGATTTCACAGCCAGCCCTTACGTCGTCCATGGTCATATTGGGCCTAAGCAGCGAATGATCGATCATCTGGGCGATATCTCTGGCTTTGAGCATGGTGCAAACACCTCTTTTCTTAGCGTTATTGGGTCTATCCCGTTAATCTCCTTCGAGATCAGCTAATGCTTTCCTGTTGGCGGGTAAAAGGATACTGACGAGGCAATAGGGAACAAACTACACTAAAGGGCCATTTAAGTATGGAATATATGAGTTGACGGGAAGGATGAAGGGAGTATGGCATTTCAGTTTACCCGCAAAATGGTAAAGATCAAAGGTCAGTTGCGGGAATATCATATTGTGGAGCACCATGGTGCTGTAGCTATCATCCCTTGGCAGGACGAAATGGTAACCTTTGTCTACCAGACCAGGCCCGCTGTTGGCAAAAAACTACTGGAGATCCCGGCAGGCGCATTGGAAAAAGGCGAGGAGCCTCTGGAGGCAGCTCGCCGGGAGTTGGCTGAGGAAACGGGCTGGCGGGCAAAGATATGGCATAGATTGGGTGAGTTGTATCTGGCCCCTGGCTATAGCACAGAAGTCCTGCATCTGTACCTTGCTACTGACTTATCCTTAGGCGAGCAGGACCTCGATGATTCAGAAGATATCGAAGTGATACATCTGCCATGGAGAGAAGCTCTTATCCGTGCCCAAACAGGGAGTATTAAGGATGCCAAGACATTGGCGGCATTCTTGCATTTGGAGGCTTGGCTGCAGAATCAGATAAAGACTGAATCTCGAGCGCAATAGACCTGCAGGTAGTCCTATCGTTACCAGCATCTAAAGGAGGGGACGACTTGAGAGAGAAGTACCGGGAAATCATGGATGAACTAGACTATATAACTACCCACGAAGGCTTTGTAGAAACCTGCTTGGATCTACGAGATTCCATGTACTTCTACGACAAAGGTCTGATTCTGGCCGGTTATGCTGGTTCTGTAGAAATGCTAATGAGCTTTGCTATGTTTTGGGCGGTCCTCGAGGCGCCGGAGCGGGGCGAAGAGATCTTTGATGAGATAGCGGATATTACCAATCATCTGGAGACAAGGCTCCGGGCAGACGAAGCAGCCATGGATATTGTAGCATTAGTGGAGACCTTCCTCCAGACCACTGGCTGGGTTGTGGAGCAGCGCTATGTCGTTTTCCGCGAGATGTTTGAGGCTTACATGACCAATGCCTATAGCGCCACAGGGTGTGCTGATGAGCTCTTGCGCCAAGCCCAGCTATGGGTGGAAAAAGATAACGCCAAGGCTGCCAAGCTGGTAGGACAGGTAGGGGCCATGGCTCTTCGGGGTGTGGAGGTCAGGCCGGTATGGTTCTATATCGCTAGGCCCCGTCTGCAAATGTGGCTCCGGGGAGTTTTGGGTGCTATCCAGAATTTCGCAGCAGCGGCCCATTTTTCTTTTCCCGTTGATAGTGTGGAGCGGGAAAGGCAAAAGTGGCGGTCGGATGCTCCTCGGCCTGTGGTGGATCTACGGGCTTTTCGCAATCTGCGCTATCCTATGATGCCTACGGATACCCCCGAGGTCTTGAGGCGAGGAGAGCTGGACGATGACCTGCTTCAGCTCTTCGCAGGAGGTCCACTGGACAAGGATACTATGCACAGCTTGGTGACAGCCGGGGAGTCAATCAAGGACGTGCTCTTGGCGATTCTGGAGACCGAAGAACTAGGTGAGGAAGACGCACCGGGGGAAGGATGGGCCTTGGCTAATGTGATACGGCTCCTAAGTGAGCTGGAGTACCCAGAGACAGTTGCTGCTTTGCTGGGGCTTTTGGGTAGGATTAGGCCCGGCTCAGTTTTGTATAATCATGTGAAGTCAGTTTTGGTGGATCAGCCGGAGACAGCTGGAGAAGCCGCGTTGGAGAAGCTTAAGGCTGCAGATGTCAGTGTCCAGGAAGCATTGGCTCTTATCGATTTACTCAATCAAATTCAACCTGCCAGAGTCTACCCGGCGTTAGTAGGCGTCTTGGATAAGGCGGTGAGCTGGGAGGAAAAATTGGCTGTGGCCCGAAGCCTTCTGGACACCGGAGATGTGCGGGCCATTCCCCATTTACGCCGTCTGGGAGCTTCTATGTCCAATTCGCCCTATGGCGGTGCGGTAAAGGAATTTCTCAGCGTGGCCACCAGGCAGCTGCGGGCTAGCCAAGTCCAAAAAAGGCGTGTATAAGGGGGTACCTGTTAGCGATACCCCCCGTTAATTGCGCTATCTTTTTAGCGTAGTGGCAAAGGCTTTTTACCATCCAACCCGCCTGTCTTTAACGTAGAGCAATTTCGCTACTGCAAAAAGGTCAGCCAAGGATAAAGGCAGAGGACGAGATTAGATCACCTAGGCCAACTGTCAATACTGGCTTGGCTACTACTTTGGTCGGCACAAAAACTATGTGGCGACCGTTTCTTGCCCCGATGCCGGTTGTGGCAAATTCCTCGCATTCCAAGACCTTCGCCAGTGATGCTAGTCTCTCTTCGGCGCCGGTTGCCAAGGGTACATCCAGTCCGGCCAAGATCTCTTCCCAAGTTCCCACCTTGCCGATGGTGGACCGGCTGGCGGCCAGAGTTGCTGCAAATATCATTCCGTCTCGGCATTGCTTGCCAGTCGTATATTCGTTATCGACCAAGGTGAGGTAGTAGCCTAAGTCGTGGAGCTGTATGCGACGCAGACCTGTCCGATCAGCTAGCCTTTCCAGGCCTCGAAGGACCGCTTCCATGGAAGTGTGAGCTTCTATTTCCTCTGCTAACTTCACCTCTCCCTGATCCCGCAAAATGGCACAGAGCTCCACCTCGTTAAGCCCGAGACTATCTACTGTGGGCAGTATATGATCGACAATGCCTTGGCGTATGGCCGCGCTGGCGATGGAAGCGAACTCATAGTGAAAACGAAGATGGATATGGGTTTTCTTCGTCTCTCGGAGAAAGCGGGCTACCGGCTTGAGATAGTCTTGCCATGTGGTGCCGTCGGGATATGTTTCCGACAGAATATGGAATCCTGATACGATAAAATGGCTGAAGTCATCGGCCAACTTGGGCAAGTGATGCATGAAACCTTCTTCGATCTGAAGCTTGTTGTTAATCGGGTTCCACGCTGCGATGAAGCGGTTAGCCCTTGGGCTTTCTATGACTGTATCACCTATCTTTAGCTTCAGCCCTTTGGGATATTCAAATATCCAGTGTATGGCATAGATGCCTTCTCCTTGCCATGCCTTTTGCGGATGCTCTAGCTTGCCTTTGGAGTTAATGACAAAAAGGTTGTCGGCATCGCTAAAGAGCTCAGCTTGCTCTTTGGTCAACGGATTAGCATAGACCAGAATTTGGGGTAGAGGCAAGGGTGCCAGGGAGTTGGCCATATTGCCCGAGGTGCCTCCCATACGGATATTATCATATCGGAGGTTATCCATGATCCAATTGTGTGTTGCTTCTTCTCTGATCATGAGCTGTAGTGCCTTACCTTTTTGCAGGGAACTTAGCAACCCAACGAGAAGATCGGCAGGTGTGCTGATTTCCGAGGGGACCGCTCCTAGGCGGCTTAGTACTTCCTCCTGCAAGGTAGGGTCCTCATTAAGTACCTTTTCTATTTCTGTGGGAACGACTCGTTTGAAGCCATCGATGGTTGAATGAAAGCCTAGAATCACACCGGGTACAGCTTCCAGGCTAGTGCGTTTTTTCGGCACTGCCTCCCGGTAGAGGTTTTCCCAGTTTGCCTGAATAGACACCAAAAGCTCACTCCTTTAATTGGTAAGATACCATTGTACCACGGTACTAACACTTCCACAAAGGTTCCATTATTCCCTTTCAAGGAAGGAGGGATGGGATGCTAGAGGAGTACTTGACTGTAGGCGGCACCGGCACTGATATGGTGGTCATCCGACGGTCGAAGTTCATCGGTGCTGCAGCTCCTGCCGAGGATGAGATACAGGCTCTGGAGTTTATTGAGAAGGTTAAGGCAGAGCATAAGCAGGCCACCCATAATGTTTACGCTTATCAGATAGGGGAGCGCAATCAGTTACAGAGATTCAGCGATGATGGAGAGCCGAGCGGTACTGCGGGCATGCCAGTTTTGGAGGTCATTAAGAACATGGATCTCAAAGATGTGGTAGTGGTCGTTACTCGCTATTTTGGGGGGACTAAACTGGGAGCCAGTGGGTTGGTGCGAGCATATACTGAGGGAGCCAAAATCGGCATTCTAGCGGCCGGCATCGTAAGGAAGGTGCTCCACAAGCGATATCAGGCGACGGTGGATTATACTTTCTCCGGTAAACTGGAGAATGTGGTTATGCAGTCTCCTTGGCTCCTAGAGAAGACCGACTATGGAGTCCAGGTCACTTTTACCTTGCTTACGCCTCCCGGTGAAGGCCCCAGGATGCGGAAAGCCTTCACCGAGGTTACCAGCGGTGAGGCGGTAATCAAAGCGCTGGGAGAAAAATACGTGTCCATACCTATGGACTAGGGGGCAGTAATTGCCAGATTACCAAATGGCAGGATCAAGCCCTACCAACGAGAAATGGAGTAGCAGGAGAGAAACGGGAAGGACCGGTAGTGTGAACCGTTTTACAGCACAAGCAGCCTTGTTGGGGGCCTCTATATGTCTGTTGGCCATAGCCTTGAGCAACTGTTGGTATCTTGCGGTACCAGCTGTAGCTTTGCCTGCTGCCGTAGATGTCCAGCCAGCAAGTCCGAGCCGGCCCGTATCTAGACTAAGGGAGAGTTGGCCCAGGGAAAGGGGAAAAGCCTCTGTGCGGGTTATGACTTATAATATCCATCACGGAGCGGATGTAACAGGGAAATTGGATCTAGAAAGGATAGCGCAAGTTATTGAAGATGCCGATGCTGATATCGTCGGACTTCAAGAAGTTGACCGCAACTTTGGCAAGCGATCGGACTATCAAGACCAGCCTGTTATGCTGGCAGAGCGCCTTAAGATGCATTATGTCTACGGGGAGTCACTCAAAGTATACAATCTAGGAACAGGACGGGGAACCGGGTACTATGGTAACATGATCTTAAGCCGCTACCCCATCAGTGATTCCAGTTTAGTCAGATTGCCCACTCAGTGGGGTAATGAGCCTCGGACAGCACTTAAGGCTACGGTGGAGTCGCCCCACGGGCCCATGACAGTTTGGGTGACTCACCTGGGTCTTTCCAGGGGGGAGCGACAAGCGCAAGTGGGGCACCTCTTAGCTAGGCTAGAGAGAGAGCCACTGCCTAGCATAATCTTAGGTGATTTCAATGCAAACGCCCATAGCTCGGAGATACTGGCTATGAAGGAGTGCCTTGGGGATGTGGCCAGTCTTCTACGCAAGGATCAGCAAGGCACGTTTTACACAGGCCCCAACGAACCTATGCCCAGAATTGATTACATTTGGGTTGACGAGAGCTTTCAGCCTGTCGAATACCAAGTCATTACTGGCTGGGCATCAGATCATCTGGCGGCAACAGCTGATTTAGTGGTATTATCTGAAGGTAGAGGGATAAGAGCTCAGGATGGGCGAGGGGAGTTGGTAGAAAGATGAGGGACTATCTGGTTGGCGGCGATGAACCAGGAGATCTAGTGGATCTACGGAGTGACACATTCACATTGCCTACAGCTAGGATGCGGGAGGCCATGGCCAGGGCCCCTCTGGGCGATGACGTCTTCGAAGAGGACCCAACGGTCAGGCATCTGGAAGAATTGGCAGCTCAAAAGGTAGGCAAGGAAGCTGCTTTGTTTGTGGTAAGCGGCACCATGGGCAATTTGGTTGCTACCCTTAGCCACACTCAGCCCGGTGAAGAGGTGATTCTCGGCCTCAACAGCCATATATACGGTTACGAGGTAGGTGGACTAGCCCGCATCGGGGGACTGATGCCCCGGGTAGTAGATGATTCTGCGGGCATTATCCGACCGGAGCAGGTTCAAAATGCCCTGCGAGATGCAAACATCCATTTTGCTCCCACGACTTTAGTCTGCATGGAAAACTCACACAACATGTCCGGCGGCCGGGTGATGAGTGTGGAGCAGACCAAGGCACTGGCGGATTTTGCTCATGAGCGGGGTTTTAGGCTGCATATGGATGGTGCTCGTATCTTTAATGCGGCGGTGGCTTTGCAGGTTCCCGTGACTGAGCTCACAAAGCCTGTAGATTCAGTGATGTTCTGCCTATCAAAGGGTTTAAGCGCTCCGGTAGGTTCGTTACTAGCCGGGGATAGGGGGTTTATCAAAAGAGCTCGCAAGTTCCGTAAGCTCCTCGGAGGTGGAATGCGGCAGGCTGGTGTCATCGCAGCCGCGGGAGTTGTCGCCCTAGAAGAGATGGTTGACCGTTTGGGTGAGGATCATGCGCGGGCTAAGGCACTGGCCCATGGTCTCTCTAGTGTGCCAGGGGTGAAGGTTATAGCTAGCAACTACCAGACTAATATTGTCTTGATCGACATAGAAGAAACAGGGCTTTCTTCCCAGGAGTTCGCCCGAAGGCTAGGTGAGCGGCAGATTAGGGTCCTCACTAGAACTGAAACAGCCCTCCGGGCTGTAGTCCACAGGCACATAGAAGATGAGGATATCGACAAAGCGATTGCAGCGTTTCGGGAAGTAGCCCGAGGTTCGTAGGCTAGCTGCCTTACTCGACCAAAGCCAGCCAATAAGGCCAGCCGATAAAGCCAGCCGAGGGCGGGGAAAGGACCCACCCAGGCTGGTTTTGCTTACGTCTTACTTTGAAATGCCCTGACAATGGCGGCTACATCGGCCTCATTAATTACTTTCTGTACATTGTCATCGGCGGTGCCCATGGCGACTTGTGCTCCGGGGGTAGCTAGGCGCGATGGCACTGTCTCCATACTGCCGGTATGGATCTCGGTAATATCTAGCTCTAAAAGGGGCTCAAGGTTGTGGGGCCTTACTTTTCCGCCCGGCATGATGGAGAGCTGGTCTTTGGCTATTTCGATTAGCTCCTTGAGTAAGGGAATCCCTTCTACCGCTGTAGGCTGTTGCCCCGATGTGAGGAGCCGATCGACACCGAGGTTGATTAGCTCCTGTAAGAATTCTTTAGGATTCCTGGCTCTATCGAAACAGCGATGACAAGCGACTTTCAGATCATATTCCTTGGCTACTGCTACCAATCGCCGCATCTTAGGTACATCGATATACCTCGACTCATCAAGCACCCCAAATACTACACCCTCTGCGCCGAGTTCACCGGCTACGGCAATATCCCGTTCCATGAGCCTTATCTCATCCATGGAGTAGATAGCATCTCCTGCCCGGGGTCTCACCATGACTGCTACATCAATAGGGATTGTCTGGATTACTTGAGCAATTAGCCCTTGGCTGGGAGTTGTCCCCCCGGCAGCCATATCAGCGCAAAGTTCTACTCGCTTAGCTCCGGCTCTTTGAGATCTTTTGACATCCTCCATGGTGTAGCAGCATACTTCTACTATGCGTTTCAATAGAGTACCTCCTCGCATATTGTGATCGACACTTTGGTTTTCCCAACTGTCTACCACCTAGTTCAGGTCGTTATCATCTTCAAGCTATGCAATGACTTCCCCTGCTGTGGTCTTAGGTAGTAAGCTGCTTTTGCATTGTGCCGCTAGCTCCATTTAGAATACGCCGCAGGAATGCAGTGACGCAGCCTCATTCAACACAGGATGCGATATTCCTGTGGGAGTGTTGACCAAGAGCGAGCGAGGCAATGGGTTTGAGTAAGAGGACAAGAGCTAGGAATGATGAATTGATAGATTAACAGACTATTAAATTGGAGGAAATTCCCTAGAGGTCAAACACCAAGTCAGGAGGAGATGGTCTTGGCAGTGGAATCTCGTTTTCGTCAGGTACATCTGGATTTTCACACTAGCCCTCATATCCCCCAAGTAGGTCATGATTTTGACGCAAGAGAGTTTGCTTCTACCCTACATAAGGCCCGAGTTGATTCTATCACTTGCTTTGCCCGCTGCCACCATGGCTGGATGTACTATAATTCGAAGCAGTTTCCAGATCTGATCCATCCTACACTAGTGAACAAGAACCTACTTCTAGAGCAGATTGAAGCCTGTCATGGATACGGAATCAGGGTGCCCATATATACAACAATTCAGTGGGACTATCATACTGCCATGGAGCATCCTGAGTGGCGGGTGATAGGGCCAAAGGGAGAGTTGGTGGGCACAAAACCTTATGAAGCCGGATTCTACCAAGAGATTTGCATCAACACCCCTTATCGAGAGTTTATCAAGGCCCATGTAAAAGAGCTCATGGCACTGCTACCTGTGGACGGGTTCTTCTTTGATATAGTCCGGCCTCAGGACTGTTCTTGCCGATATTGTCTGGAGGGTATGCTGGAGGCAGGTCTAGATCCCACGGATCAAAAGCAACGCCTAGCTTACAATAAAACCGTGCTAGACAGCTTCAAACTGGAGCTTTCCGCCTTTGTCCGCGAGTCCCATCCCGATGCAAGTATCTTCTATAACTCCGGCCATATCGGTCCCTTTGTGCGGGAATCTAAGGATGCTTACTCTCACTTCGAACTAGAGTCGCTACCTAGCGGCGGTTGGGGTTATATGCATTTTCCTTTGACAGTTCGCTATGCTCGCAACTTGGGCATTGACTGTGTATCCCATACCGGTAAGTTTCACACAAGCTGGGGGGATTTTCATTCCTTTAAGAACAAGGCTGCTTTGGAATTTGAATGCTTTCGAATGCTGGCCCTAAACTGTAAGTGTGAGATAGGCGATCAACTCCACCCCAGCGGCAAGATAGATCCATATGTCTATGATCTTATCGGCTCGGTCTACCACCAGGTGGAGAAAAAAGAGGCCTGGTGCACAAATGCTCGGGCTAAGGCTGAGATCGGCGTTTTTACCACAGAGGAGTTCACCGGTGAACAGGTCCCGAAGGCTGTGGCTGGGGCAGTGCAGATGCTGCAGGAGGCGGCCCATCAATTTGATATCCTAGATACTCGCAGCAATTTTCAGCAATATAAATTGCTTGTTTTGCCCGATGATATCCAGTTAACTGAGAAGCTGGGGGCTGAGCTAGATGAATATGTCAGAGGGGGCGGCAAGCTCATTGTCACTGGCCGTTCGGGTCTGAATGAAGCTGGTACCCGGTTCATGCTGGGTAGTTTAGGTGTCACCCTTAAGGCCAATCCGACCCGCGCCCTAGACGGCCTGCCGGCCGGGGGCAGAGAAGCAGGCGGAAGGCTGCAGTATGTTGATTACATTCTACCGGGGCAGGCCATTGGCAAGGGCTTGCCACCTACCGAGCATGCCATGTACATCAAGGCGGTGGAAGTAGAGGCCAAGCCCGATGGGAAGGTCTTGGCAGAGGTAGTTGCCTCATACTTTGATAGAACTTGGCAGCATTTTTGCTCCCATAGACAGACTCCTGCTTCGGGGAGGGTGATACAGCCGGGGATAGTGCAAAGAGGCGGCGTGATCTATTTCGCCCATCCCATCTTTACACTCTACAACAGGAATGCTCCCCGGTGGTGCAAGCAATTGGTGCTCAATGCCATTGGACTTCTCTTGGGAGAACAGCTGCTTACGCATAACGGTCCTACCTCTCTTTTAGCCACCGTAAACGAGCAACCAGAGGAGCGCCGCTGGGTAGTGCACCTTCTGCACTATATACCGGAGCGTCGCAGCCAAGAGATCGATATCATTGAGGATGTGATTCCCCTATACGATGTTAGAGTATCGCTCAAAGTTGATACATCGGTCAAGGCTGTTACCTGTGTCCCCGAGATGCGGGCTCTGCCTTTCTTCAGGGAAAATGGCAGGCTGTGCTTCGTTTTACCAAAACTAGAGGGTCACCAAATGATCGAAATCGCTTTCTAAGCGGTAATACAGCTAGGATTGCATGTACAGTGTCCCTAATTGATCCTGGGGTGCCGAGGATACCAATAGAGGAGAACCAAAAACAAAAAAAGGAGAGTCGCCTGATGGAAGAACTAAAGCTGGCTATTATCGGCGCGGGGAGTACGTATACCCCGGAGCTCATCGAGGGTCTCATCGAAAGAAGAGAAGAATTGCCGTTTCGAGATGTTTGCTTAATGGATATCGATGCGCGCAAGCTTGGTATCGTTGGTGGTCTTGCCCAAAGGATGCTCGAGGCGCAAGATATGCCGGTGCGGGTGCGGCTAACGGAAGACTTGGAAGAGGCCATTGAGGGTGCCGATTATGTCTTAGCCCAAGTTAGAGTAGGCCTATTGGATGCCAGAATCAGGGATGAGAAGATCCCTCTAAAATACGACCTCTTGGGCCAAGAGACTACCGGAGCCGGAGGGTTTATGAATGCTCTGCGGACTATCCCCGTTATCATGAATGTGGCGAGAACCATGGAAAGGCTAGCTCCCCATGCTTGGCTGATCAACTTTAGTAACCCTGCGGGTATCATCGCTGAGGCAGTGCTAAACAACACAGACGTCAAGATGATGGGGTTATGTAACGTGCCCATTAACATGCTGAAGGATGTAGGAGCGAATCTACCTGCAGGGACTAAGGACTTTGACTATGATTTCTTCGGTCTAAATCACCTATGCTGGATTACGAAGATCATGGTCGATGGTAAAGATATCCTGCCAGATATGCTCGATGGCGAACTGAGTCTTTCCCGTATGAAAAACCTTTCCAGCCCCTTGTATGATCCGTCGCTACTAAGGGCTACCGGAGGTATCCCCGCTGGCTATCTAAACTACTATTATTACCGCGATGACGAGGTAAGAAAGTGCAAAGAAAAGGCACGTACCAGGGGAGAAGAGGTCAAAATCATCGAGGAAAGACTCTTAAAGATGTATAGTGACCCGGATCTAGCAGAAAAACCGGCTTTGCTTGCAGAACGGGGTGGAGCGCTATACTCTACCGCGGCTATTTCCCTCATCGATGCCGTTGAGAATGACAAGAGAGAGTACCATGTGGTCAATGTGAAAAACCAGGGTGCCCTGGAGTTCATGGGATATGATGATGTGATTGAAGCAAAATGCTTGGTCGGCAAAGAGGGGGCCAAGCCTGTGGCAGTCAAGGGCTACGATAATGAGTTTATCATGGGCCTTATGAAAACTGTAAAAGCCTATGAGAAACTGACTGTCCAGGCAGGCTTGACTGGAGACTATCATGTGGCCTTGGCGGCCCTTTTGGTCCATCCTTTGATAGGAGATTACAGCAGAGCCAAAGCAGTGCTCGATGATATGTTAGCAGCAAATAAGGAGTTTCTACCACAATTCTATCCGGAGGGAGTCTGATGAAAGAGTTTGCTTTAGGAGTGGATGGTGGGGGTACCAATACTCAATGTGCACTTTTTGACCTAGAGGGAAATCTGATTGACGTATTGGATTGGGGTCCCACTAACCATGAGGTGTTGGCAGGGGGATTTGAAGAACTAGAGGAGTCCCTTAAGGCGATGTTGGGTATTTTCTACGCCAAACATAGCATTGATGCTAAGAACCTCGTATCCTGTGCCTTTGGTATGGCCGGGGTAGATACCAAGAAGCAGGCGAAGATAATCGGAGACATGATCAAGAGGCTGGGCATTAACAGGTTCATCCTCTCCAATGATGCCTATCTAGGTGTAAAGGCTGGGTGTCCTTCAGGAGTTGGTATCTGTGTCATCAATGGGACTGGGGCTACAATAGCTGGTATCGACGTCGATGGCAGCATGATACAGATCGGAGGGCAGGGGGGGTTCACCGGCGATGTAGGAGGTGGAGGGGCTCTGGCGGTGGCAGCCATAAGCAAGGTTTATGACCATCTCTTTAGAGATGGGCGGCATACCATACTAAAGGATATGCTTTTTCACCGCTTGAAGATTTCTTCCAGACATGATTTCATGGATGCAGTCACCGGCGGTCTCCAGGACGGAAGCCTGGAGCGGGTCGATGTAACTAAGATGCTTTTTGAGGCAGCTAGCCAAAAAGATGAGGTGGCCTTGGAAATACTGCGGTACGTCGGTACAGAGCTGGGGAGATCAGTTAATGGGGCCATCAATGAACTGGGATTCGCTGATATAGAGGTTATCGATGTGGTGTTAGCCGGTTCAGTCAATGTCAAAGGCAGCGATCCGGCACTGGTAGATGCCATTAAGGCGGAGGTCTTGAGCAAAAACCCGGACCGTCGGATTGAGTTCATCATCCTAGAGCACCCCCCGGTAGCCGGTGCCGTCATATGGGCACTGGAGGGGGTATACAAAGGGAAGGGTCTATTTGACAAAGTCGTCGGGCAGTTTTCTTAGCCTTTCAAAGAACCGGCGAGAAGACCTTGAACGAAGTAATTTCCAAGCAGGATGTATACCAAAAGGGTGGGCAGAGCCGTAAGTAATGCTCCTGCCATCTGCACATGCCACTGGGCCACCAAACCGCCTGCTAGGCCCTGCAAGGATACGGTGGCCGGTTGGCTGGCAGGATTATTGGTGACTGTGACGGCAAACAAGAATTCATTCCAGATACTGGTAAACTGCCAGATCATAACGACGACGAAGCCGGGGGCGGAGATGGGCAGCATGATGTGGCGATATATCCCTAACAAAGAGCAACCATCAATCTTGCCTGCCTCCACTAGTTCCGTAGGGATGCTGGTATAGTAATTGCGAAACAGCAAGGTAGTCATTGGGATACCGTAAACCACGTGGACCACTACCAATCCTCCGATGGAGCCGTATAGATGAATGCTCTGCAAGAACCGAACCATGGGAATGAGTATGCTCTGATAAGGAATAAACATGCCGAATAGCAGCAAGGCGAAGAGAGTGTCTGCTCCCCTAAACTTCCACTTGGATAGGACGTAGCCGTTCATAGAACCTAAAAATGCCGATAGTATCGTGGCTGGCACGGCTAACCGTGTACTGTTTATGAGGCCCTGTCCTAGTTTGGCCAGGGCTTCTTTATATGAGGCCCAATTGAGGGTAGCGGGTAGTTGCCAAACAGAAGTCTGGGAGACCTCCTGCATGGTTTTGAAAGAAGTCGAAAAAACCACGTAGACTGGCATCAAGTAAAACAGAGCCAAGCCACATAGGCAGATATAGAGTAGCACACGCCAGGGGCGGACTCTCATCGTTCTACCTCCGTTCGCATAGAGTAGATGAGATAGGGCACAATCACTACTGCCACCATGAGTAGCATGATGGTGCCAATGGCAGCACCTCGGTTAAATAAGTCCTGTCGGAATGTGGCCATGAACATATAGACACCGGGCACATCAGTGGCCATGGCCGGCCCACCACCGGTCATCACGAATATAAGATCAAAGATCTTAAGGGATATGTGACCTAGCACCACAACTGCACTGACGGTGATGGGGTGCAGTAATGGGATAATAACCTTTTGGTACAACTGCCATTCAGTAGCTCCGTCGACCCGGGCAGCTTCCCTGAGCTCCAGCGGGATCCCTCGTATACCGGCCAAGTACATGGCCATGGTAAATCCAGACATTTGCCAGGTAGCGGCGATAACTACAGAATACAAAGCTACTCTTGGGTCGGTGATCCAACCGGACTGCAAGAATTCCAGCCCCATCTTTTTAAGAAGCACATTGAGTCCCGCCTGGGGGTTAAAGATCCAAGCCCAGATAGTCCCCGTGATCACGAAAGAAAGTGCCATGGGAAAGAGGAAAACATTCCGAAAGAAGCCCTCGAATTTTACCTTTTGGTCAAGCAAAAAGGCCAAGAAGAAACCTAACAGGATAGATGAGGGTATGAAAAGAGCGGTGAAGATGATGTTGTTCTTCACTCCCACTCGGAAGCGGTGTAAAGAAAAGAGCGTTGCGTAATTCCTTAGCCCAACGAAGGTGTAATCGGGTACCATTCCTCGCCATTTGCTCATCGAGACATAAACTGTCCATCCAATGAATCCGTAGACAAATACGCCAATTAGAATGATTGAGGGTAGTAGCAGCAGAAACGATGTCAATCTCTCTTTTTGGCGACTGGTCATTGCTTGGCCTCCCCCGACAGGGGAAGCAGGATAACTGCTTCCCCTACCATTTCCGTGGCTTACGTTGGCATTGTTTAGCGTAAGCCGAGGTCTTGAGCTTGCATCTCTAGGCGCTCGGCAGATTTTTCTGCATCTCGCTCCACGATATAGAGGCCCATTTCATCGTTTAATGCGCTGGCGAAGGCGTCAATCACCGCGGAGCCGTGGGCGACACTGGGAATGAGAACGTCTTTACCGAAATCCTCCATGGTACTGAGGGCAATGACATCATATGGATCTGTGGGCACGTCAATCCGAGCGGGAATGGAGCCCTTCTTGGGATTGAAGCCGTTTTGGCCTTCCACTGATCCTAGGGTTCTCAGCCAGTTGATGGCGTTATCCCGATTGGGTGCACCCTTTGGCAAGCCGAAGGTATCGGTAACTACGATGAAGATGCCTTCGGTGCCAGGAGAAGGTACCGAACCGAAGTCCACATTGGGCTCGGCGTCATTGGCGGTGAAGTAGCCCTTAGCCCAGTCTCCCATAATAGTCATGGCTGCCTGGCCTTGTAGTACATAACCACACGCCTGATCCCAAGTGACAGTGGGATGGTCCGCATTGATATAATCGAACACGCGTCCCAAGATCTTTAGGCATTCTACAACCCGGGGCTCGGTCCAAGGATGCTTTCCTTGGAAGAGCTCATTGTAGAATTCGGGACCGGCCACTGCCGCGATGACTGACTCAAATAGGTGACTGACTTCCCAGAGGTTGCGGGAGCCTATGGCTAAGGCCGGGATCCCATTTTCCTTGAAGACCTCAGCGACTGCAAAGAATTCGTCTAGGTTAGTAGGCACCTCGATATCGTACTTTTCAAAGAGCTTTACGTTATAATAAAGAGCGTTGGAACGGTGTATGTTGGCAGGCACTGCATAGACTTCCCCTTCATAGCTGATCATATCGATCAGATCTTGGGGGAATGCATCGAACCAACCTTCTTCTTTCCATAGGTCGGTGATGGGCTCCATGTAGCCAGTCTTGACCCACGTGTCAATTAATTCGGAGCCACCGTGCACTTGGAAGGAATCCGGCGGATCGTTGCCCAGCATTCTTGTCTTCAAGACTGCCTTGGCATTGGTACCGGCACCACCGGCTACTGTGGCATTTACTATCTCGACATCAGGGTGTTGGGCCTGATAAACATCATACAGGGCAAACAAACCATCTTCTTCGCCACCCGCGGTCCACCAACTGAAGATAATGAGCTGATTCTGAGCAAAACTCACCGTACTTGCTACCAAGATTAACATCAAGGCACACAGTAATACTCTTCTGCTCACTTCACGACCTCCTGTCAATTTGATGATAGTAAATCAGCCTGCCATTCTAAATTCTCTGCAACCGGCGGAAATACCTGCCTTCCCAGAACATATTTGATAGATGTGGTTATTCCATGCTGTACAGGTGCAGCTGCATCGTCATCATCAACACCCGATCTGCTTGACTTCTTGGGAGTTTGTAGGAGATGATTATGAAAAGAATACACATAGGAGGACGGCCATGAACGACACATTAAGATTGCTGCACGAAAGGGCTAGCTGCCGGGCTTTCGCAGATCGTGATATCCCTCAAAACATATTGGAGTCTGTACTGGAAGCAGGAGTAAGGGCTCCTACCGGGGGCAATCTGCAGCCTTACTCTATTATCGTGGTGCGGGATCAGGCTGCCAAGGATAGGCTTACAGAATTATGCGGCAATCAAAGGTTCATTTCCCGCGCCCCCGTCAACTTGCTTTTTTGCATTGACTGGTACCGATCCCGTCGATGGGCAGCCATGGAGGATGCGCCTTTTGCAGCGGATCATTCTTTTAGGCATTTTTGGATATCTTTTCAGGATACAATCATCTGTGCTCAGAACATTTGCACCGCCGCCGATAGTGTCGGGTTAGGCTCAGTCTACGTAGGTACGGTTCTCGAATGTTTTTCGGAGCTTAGGTCTATGTTCGATTTACCTCTGGGCGTCTTTCCAGTCGTGTTGCTGTCTGTGGGTTACCCCCTAAGCAAGCCTAAACGCCGGGCGAAGTTTCCTCAAGATACGGTGGTGCACTATGAGTCATATGATGACCCTGGTGATGACGAGCTTCGCAAGGCTCTTGAAGCAAAATACCAGGGCAAGACCTTCGAAGTTACTGAGGAGCGAGTACAGACTTTAAGACGCGTTTGTCGGGCAATCGGCGGTGATGAGTTGGTGGGAGCTTGCATGGCTCGGATTGAGCGGGATGGTGCCGTTAACATGGCCCAGTATCGATTTGGGCTACACTATGCCGCCGATAGAGTATGCAGAGGCAATCCTGAGTTTATCGCCAAGTTGCGGGAAGGTGGACTAGAGATAGTGGAGGATTGATGGGAAGGGATCCCACAACCTGTATGGAAATCCTTGAATGTCAATCAGTATCCAGACAATTCAGGCAGAACGGAGTGATGATATGGGGAAGGCGATTAAGGTTGGTGTGATTGGGGCGGGGCGCATCGGGAAGATCCATATTGAAAATCTCTGCTATAGAGTACCTAATGTGCAAGTGGCTGCCATCGCTGATGTGGCGGTAGACGAAACCTGCAAATGGGCTAAGCAGTTCGGCATTGCTAACGTTGTGGCAGATCCCATGGCAGTTATTTCTGATAGGAGCATTGATGCTGTCTTGATCTGTTCGCCAACTGATACCCATGCGGATCTCATAATAGCGGCGGCTAGGGCAGGGAAGGACATATTCTGCGAAAAGCCCATCGCTAATGACCTCGGGAAAACTACGGCAGCATTGGCGGCGGTTAAGGAAACCGGTGTCAAGCTTCAGGTAGGCTTTAATCGGAGATTTGATCCGAACTTCAAGAGGATCAAAGAGCTGATTCAAGGGGGAGAGCTAGGTGATCTGCATATAGTCAAAATCACATCCAGAGATCCTGCTCCGCCTCCCATCGAATATGTGGAGGTAAGCGGCGGCATTTTTATGGATATGACTATCCATGACTTCGATATGGCTCGGTACTTGACCGGTAGCGAAGTCACAGAAGTATATGCTTCCGGCTCAGTGCTTATTGACCCCGAAATAGGGAAAGCAGGGGACTGGGACTCAGCCGTTGTCGTACTAAAATTTGCCAACAAGGCCACCTGTGTCATCGATAATAGTCGCCAGGCAGCCTATGGCTATGACCAAAGGGTAGAGGCCTTTGGCTCTAGGGGCAGCGCAATCGCATATAATAATAAACCCACCAATGTTGAGGTCAGTACGGAAAAGGCTGTCTGCACCGACAAGCCCCTATATTTTTTCTTAGAGCGGTACATGGACTCTTTTGCCCAGGAACTTAAGGATTTTGTTGAGGCCCTGGAATCTGGCTCACCCATGCCGGTAACAGGGGAAGACGGTCTTCAATCTTTGTATGTCGCTATTGCAGCAACGAAATCTGCTAAGGAAAACCGACCGGTTAAAATAACTGAGGTTATGTAGTTTGCAGGCAATCTATGAACTAAAGGAGGCTACCGGATGTATGTGGATAGCCTCCGTGTCATTTGAGTCAGGGCTATGTTCATCGGCTGGCTTGGGGGTTTGCTCCAAAACTCATCTTCTTGGTGGCCTTGGGCCATAGAACTGGTAGTAGTCCACTTTGATATTTCCGTTGTACAGTTTGCGTTTCTTCGATGCTTTCCTGCCAAACAGCTCTTCAAATCTGGGGTGGGAAGTTAGAACATAGAAAGACCAAGTGTCTAGCTTGCTGAAGACTCGACCCATCTCTTGATAAAGCGCTTCTACTGCTTTTCTTTCACCCATCCTCTCCCCATAGGGTGGATTGCAGATGATTTTGCCGTACTTCTTGCTAGAGCTTAGGTTGGCTAAAGGACTTGCCTGGAAGTGAATCAGCTCACTGAGCCCAGCTGCTTCCACATTTTGCCGAGCCACCCTTAGCACTTTTGGGTCAATATCAGTGCCGATAATAAAAAGCTCCCGCTGGAAGTTGGCTTCCTCCCGGGCTGTTTGCCTTGTCTTTTGCCAAAGGGTTTGTGGGATATTAGGCCAGTCTTCACTGACGAAGGTGCGATTCAGTCCCGGTGCCAGATTAAGACCCATGAGAGCTGCCTCAATGGGTATGGTACCGGATCCGCAGCAGGGATCAATGAGGGCAATATCGTGATGCCAACGGGCCAGCATGACCATGGCAGCAGCCAAGGTCTCTTTAAGCGGTGCGTCTCCGATTAAGGTGCGGTATCCTCTCTTATGTAGGCCTGGCCCGGTAGTATCGATGGTGAGCGTAGCGATGTCCTTTAAGATAGCCACTTCGATTTTGTACAGGGGGCCATCTTCGGAGAACCAATCCCTTCGATAACGCCCCTTAAGGCTCTCGACGATAGCTTTCTTGACTATGGCTTGACAATCGGGGACACTAAAAAGAGTAGACTTTACTGACTTACCTTCTACGGGGAATCTGGCATTTTCCGGAAGCCAATCAGACCAAGGCAGCACCTTTGTTTGCTCAAATAACTCATCAAAGGTGACCGCCGGGAATTCACCGATCTTTAACCGGACCCGATCAGCTGTCCTCAGCCAGAGATTAGTACGGCAGATGGCCTCCAGATCGGCCCGGAAGGTAACTTTGCCATCCTCTACCGTCTGATCTGGATAACCTAATTCTTTTAACTCGTCGGCTGCTAGGGCTTCTAGGCCAAAGGTAGTTGCGGCAATAAGCTCAACGTTTTCCATGATATCTCCCTCACATCTCTAGATACACCAGCATGTCTGTTATCAGTTTACCACAGAGGGGCCCTTTTCCTGCGGGAAGGCGACGGAAAGACCCAGTAAGAGGTCAATCCCAGTATTGACAGCGGAGCGTGAGGTTCATATACTAATGATTAGATAGTTATCTAAATATCGAGGGGAGATAAAACTGGCAAGTGGGCAACCATAGGTTGGCCTGGATAGCCTGTGTTTAGCTGGGAGGTAGAGGTTTGGAAGACAAAGTGGTAATCAAACTCGATGGAGTGACCAAGGCGTTTGGCTCGATGACTGTCATCAAGGATTTGTCTTTTACCATTAGAGCAGGGGAGATAGTAGGCCTGCTTGGTCCAAACGGCTCAGGGAAGACTACTACGGTGCGGCTAATCAATGGAGTTATTGCTCCTAATACTGGGTCCATCGAAGTGTTTGGCCGAAGCTCTCTGGCAGAGTCAGACAGCATTCGGGCCCGAACTGGAGTGCTTACGGAGACCGCCGGTCTTTACGGTGAGATGACGGCAAGAGAGAACTTAGCTTTCTTCGCCAAGCTGTACGGTCTAAGAGATCCTCAGCATAGAGTCGAAGAGTTGCTGGAAACCTTTGGCTTATGTGAACACAAATACCGCAAGGTGGGTGCCTTCAGCACCGGTATGAGGAAGAGATTAGGCATCGCTAAGGCCTTGGTCCACCGGCCTGACGTGCTCTTTCTAGATGAACCCACAACAGGTCTCGATCCTGAAGCTTCCAGGGACCTTTTGAGCTACATCGAGGACTTGAACAAAAACGAGGGAGTGACGATTCTTCTTGCCACGCATCTTCTCAAACAGGTGCAAGATCTTTGCCATAGATTCCTATTTCTCCATGAAGGTCGGTTGATCGAGGCGGGGACCTTGCGGGAGCTGGAGGATAAGTATTTACGGAGTTTCCAGGTGAAGGTAGAGACGGATCTAGTGCCCAAAGGTTCTTCGTACCTTGGTTTTTCACTATATGATAAGATGCCAGGGTTTCTTATTTTCAATCTGCAAAGCAAGGAGCAGATTCCCATCTTATTAAGTAAGCTCTTACAAGCAGGTCCCGTTTATTCCGCTGAGATCCTGGGTCGGGATCTGGAGACACTCTATTTTAATATAAGGGGTGAGGTGCAGTGAATAAGGATGCCATGTGGGCCATAGCTATCAAGGATATGAGGGCCATTGGAAATAGTGTACAAGTTTGGCTGCCTATGCTGATCGTCCCTGTTATCATGTGTGTCCTACTTCCCGGCGGACTCATCTTGGGGGTACGGCATTTTGGTGTAGAAGGGATGGACAATGTGGGAAGTTTGGGTTCTTTGGATAAAATGCTAGCTGCTCTGCCACCTAGCAGCTTGAAAGCCGCGCTAGATGCACTAGCTTCCCCAGAGCAGAAGCTATTGTACTTTGCCCTAAACTACATGTTCGTCCCCTTCTTCCTTTTGATTCCCCTGATGCTATCTAGTGTGATCACCGCCAATAGCTTTGCTGTGGAAAAGGAGCGAAAGACTTTGGAGAGTCTCCTGTTTTCCCCGATTGATATTCCTAGCTTATTCCTCGGAAAGGTGCTGTCTGCTTTTGTTCCTTCCATGCTGGTAACCTGGCTATGTACCTTTCTCTATGGTCTTGTTGTGGATATTTTGGCTTACCCGATATACAGGCGGCTGATCTTCCCCACAACCAACTGGATAGTTCTGATCTTTTGGGCCGTCCCTGCCGTCAGCCTGGTGGCCGTTTTCATTAACGTGATCATCTCGGCGAAAGTAAAGGGCTTTCAAGAGGCATATCAACTAGGAGGACTTCTTGTCTTGCCCGTCTTGGGGCTGATCATGGGGCAAGCTATGGGGGCTTTGATCATAGATGTGCGTCTACTCGGGTGGATAGGGGCCTTAGTTTGGGTCTTGGACTTTGGACTTCTAAGGTTCATCGTTAGACACTTTGATCGAAATAAGCTCTTTGAAAGCCAGGTGTCATAAAGGGCAGGTTGACTTCCCCTTCTGGGCAGGGTACGATTTCCATGGGACAACAAAAATCCTATAAACCTGTTTCCGTAGGAAATTTACGGTGGAAGAGAGGCTAGAGATTATGAGATTTGTGGGGATTGATGTTGGAACCACCCATTGTAAAGCAGGGCTATTTGACGCTAGTGGCAAGAGTATTGCCATGGCCAGTGGCCAAACACCGTACCAAGATGTCGGGGGAGGCCATGTTGAGATCGAGCCAGAGGAGCTCTGGCAAGTAGTGCTCGAGACTTTGAGAGAAATCTTGCCTGGAAATACCGGCCAATCCGTTACTGCCATAGGCATTACCAGCATGGCGGAGGCCGGTTTTTTGATGGACAAGCAGACTAAGCAGCCTAGAACTCGATTCATACCATGGTTCGACGATCGGCCTAGATTCAGCGCCCATAGCCTGATGGGGCCCTTTAGTCCTTTAGAACGTTTTCAAAGAAGTGGTTTACACCCCGGCTCCAAATGGAGCTTGCCCAAGATCTTGTGGCTACGTTCGTTGGAACCAGGCATCACCGAGGGGGCCGTCTGGATAGGTGCAGGTGACTACATAGCATATCGTCTGACGGGGAAGATCGCTACCGATTATACTCTCGCTACTCGCACCTATTGCTTTCGCCTCGATACGAGGAATTGGGATGAAAAGCTTCTAGGAAGCTTTGATCTAGACCCCTCCCTATTTCCTCCTGCATACCCCAGTGGCCAGCCCTTGGGATTTACGCTGGAGGGTGAAAACTGGGGTCTCAATCTATCTCCCCGAGCCACCGTCTGCGTATCCGGTCACGATCATCCCTGCGCGGCCTTGGCCGTGGGGGCAACTCGGCCTGGTGTAGTCTATGATTCCATGGGTACTGCAGAAACTCTTATGGGAACCCTCACCGATGCTCTGCTAAGTGAAAAGGACTATGACTCTGGCTTTAGCTACGGTTGCCATGTACTACCTGACCGCCTTTACTGGATGGGAGCATTATCTTCTTCCGGTGGGTCCATTGAATGGCTGCGGAGCATCATGGGCGAAGAACCCCTTAGCTATCAAAGAATCGATGAGCTCTTAAGTGAATCGGGACCGGAACCTTCTGGCATCATATACTTGCCCTATTTGGCCGGCAGTGGAGCCCCTTGGCCTGATGTCACTGTGCAGGGCGCTTTTGTGGGCTTACTGAGAAGACACAATCGAGGGCATCTCTTAAAGGCTGTTCTAGAGGGTACTGCCTATGAGATAGAAGCCATTCGCCAGACGGCAGAAGCTATAGTTGGCTCAGCCATTGATCAGATTATCGCTGTAGGTGGTGGGACCCGCAATAAACATTGGCTCCAGATAAAGGCCGATGTCTCGGGTTGCGAATATATAGTACCGCCGGTGGCTGAGGCTACGTTGTTGGGGGCTGCCTTGGTTGCTGCTTTAGGCTGTGGGGCACTGGAGGAAGAACAGATTGTGGATTTGGCAAAGGTACAAAATGAGTTAGGTACCAAAGTCAGTCCCTATCTCCAAAGGCATGTATCCTATGAATATTGGTACGAAAAAGCATTCCTGGCTCTGCAGGAGCCTTTACGAAGTTACTATAATGCCGTGGTCGATGAGAGGGGCTAGTATTTTGGGCTCGCAGTTGCATGTCAATAGAATGAAAACAGGGTTTTCTGAAAGCTATGTCAACGCTGGGGCAAGGACAAGCCATGGAGATGCTCCAGGGCTGTTCCGGGAGGTAATACAATGATTGGGGTAATCGCCGATGATCTTACCGGCGCCCATGATATCGGTAGTATGTTTGCTAAGTCCGGTGCTTTGGTCCATGTTTTTACCCATACAGCACTTGATGAGCCAGCCGATTACCGCTGGGATGAGCCTGATGTGCTTATTCTAGATACCAACTCCCGCTTTGATACTCCCTCTGTTGCTTACACTAAAGTGCTTACCGCAGCTAGGAGGCTGAGGGAGTTGGGCTGCACTAAGTACTATAAGAAGATCTGCTCAGCGTTTCGGGGAAATATCGGGCCGGAGCTCGATGCTATGCTTCGCGGGATAGATGAAGATTTTGCTGTGGTAGTACCAGGGTTTCCCAAAAACGGACGACAGACTATCCATGGCATCCACTACATCCACGGGATCCCTTTGGCAGAATCGGAGTTCCGCCTAGATCCTGTCCACCCCATGACTGAATCTAACCTAGTGGAAATCCTCCAGGGTCAAACTGAGGGCCGGGTGGCCCTCGTCGATCATTCTCTGATCGAAAAGGGTCCTATCGGTTTGAGGGCGGAGGTGGAAAGGCTGGAGGGCGAGTATCAGTACGCCATCCTTGATGTAGTAAATCAAGACTCTCTAGAGATAATCGCCGAGGGACTGCGCCACTTGCCCATCTTCAGTGGAAGCTCTGCTCTAGCGGAGGAGCTGCCCATTCCACCGAAGAAGAGCCCCACTCATTACGATTTAGCTGTTCCCAAAAAGACAGATGTCGGCATTCTATGCGTAGCTGGTAGTCTCACCCCCCAAACTAAAGCCCAAGTGGAACATATGAAGGAAAGAGGCGCCCCTGCCCTTGAGCTAAGCTCCCTAGATGTGCTCACAGATAGGCGGAAGCTGGAGATAGAAAGGCTTGTGGCCCAGGCCAGCCCCAGGCTGGGGCGGGGGGAGGATGTTTTGATACACACTGCATACAGTCCCGAAGTGGTCACCCGAACTGTGGAGCTTGGTCGAGCCCAAGGACTATCCACTGAAGCAGTCTCCAGATCAGTATCCGAGGCATTGGCAGAAGTGGTCAACCAGTGTGTATACCGGGCTGGAGTAAGCCGTTTGGTTTTGGCCGGTGGCGATACCGCAGCTTCTATTTGCGCCAGACTAAAGACCACAGGTATGCAGATCGGGCGGGAGATCGAACCGGGAATTCCTTCTTGCATTTCCCTTGGAGATCTGCATCTGTTTATGGTCTTAAAGCCCGGTAGTTTTGGAGGGTCCTCGTTCTTTACCAAGGCATGCAGGCACCTGAGAGGCAAGGGGTAGGTGAATTCAGCGTGTCCAGTTAGTGTCCGGTGTCCATTGAAATCCTCTATCTTATTAGGTGAAGAGTCGGGATGGATGTTTTTCCCATATAATGCAAAATAGTGCAGGACTCTGGGGGTTTGCAACGAAGATTCTACCGATTTGCAACACGCCTCCCCTAAAGCTGCGATCAAGCGGGCTTCACCCCCCGTGTTCAAGATTCGGCCTTGGAGGAGCCACCTGTAAGAAGGAGAGGATTTCCCGATGAAATCGATCAGAGCACGGATAATGTTGTTATTTGGGGTCTCTATGACATTGCTCTTGTCCTTGTTAGGGGTCTTGTTGTACTTGGATCTCACTAGAACTGTGATTCCCCTGACTGAAGATATGAGCGAACAGATTGTGGAAGCTCGCAGCCAGGAAGTGAGTAACTGGCTAAATGGGCATGTAGATCAAGTGCGGCTTGTCGCCACCCAGGACATCTTCAGAAAATGGGACATACCGGCCATGGAGCGATACTTGGATCAGCACCGGCAGTTTCTGAACCCGGTCCACGAGATGATTTTCTTCGCCGATACCACCGGGCAGTACTACACCACAGGTGGACATAGAGGCAGTATCGGCCATCGCGATTACTTCAAAGAGATCATGAAGGGCAACAGAGATTATGTAATCAGTAGTGCTATGATCTCCAACTCCACCTCAAACCCCATTATTACCATCGCCCATGCTGTCAAAGATGACTACGGACGCATCAAGGGCATAGCAGCCGCCACAGTAGAGTTAAATACCCTCAGCCAAATCGCCACGAACATCAAGCTCGCCCGCACAGGTTACGGATTCATCATTGATGATACGGGCTTGGTTATCGCCCATCCGGATCAAAGCGTGGCGATGAATTTCAACATGCTCAAAGGCGATGAGCAGGGCTACAAAGGACTAACCGATGTCGCCAAGGCCCTTACGCAAGGGCAGAAAGGCATCAAGCGTGTTGCTCAGCCCGATGGCTCGGAGAGTATCAACATTTATACACCGATTCCCGGAACTGACGGTTTTGGGTTAGGTGTGGCCGTTCCTACCCAAGAACTCCTAGAGACAGCGCATGATGTTGTGAGACATACAGTTCTTCTTCTTTTGGTGGTAGGAGTGCTTATGTTGAGCGTCGCTTATTTCCTTGCCCAGTCGATATCCCGGCCGGTGGTTCGCTTGGCGACGGATATAGAGACTGTCGCCGGTGGAGATCTTACAGTCCAGGTCGATGTGAAAAACAAGGATGAGTTGGGACGTATGGCAAATGCCTTTAACCGCATGGGTGAGGGCCTAAACTCTATGATTCGAGAGATCAAGGAAGTAGCAGAACAGACTTCGGCTTCAAGTCAGCAGTTATCTGCAGCTAGCGAAGAGAGTGCTGCTGCTTCAGAGGAAGTAGCAGCAACTACTGGGCAATTGGCCAATGCTGTGGAGCAGGTCGCCAACAGTGCCGAAGACATGGCCAAAGAAGCGGAATCCATTAAGGATCTATCAGATAAGGGAAGAGAGCAGATGCTCCTAACCAGCCAGAGCATGGAGGGTATACAGCAATCTGCCGATCAATCTAGGCAAGTCATATATGGTCTAGCCGAGGCTATCAATCAGATCAATTCCATAGTCAATCTCATCTCCGACGTTGCTGAGCAAACAAACCTGTTGGCTCTTAACGCTGCCATTGAGGCAGCGCGGGCGGGGGAATATGGCAGAGGGTTTGCAGTGGTAGCCGATGAAGTTCGAAAGCTAGCGGAAATGACCCAGGGTTCTATTGTCAACATTCGAGGAATCGTCGATGCCATAAGTGATGAGACTCGTCAGGCCCTCGCTGTTTTCGATGCCAGCAATGTGGAGATCGATAAGGGTGTAGAGGGGCTATCCCAAACTCAGGCGGCTTTCGATGATATCATCGAACGGATCGATGCAGTTGTACCCCTCATCAATCAAGTGGCTAGGGCGAGTCAAGAGGTTAGGGAAGGGAGTATGGGCATAGCTGCATCCAGCCAGGAGCAGTCTGCTTCGATGGAGGAAATCGCTAGTACAGCCCAGTCTCTGGCAAGCCTAAGTGAGACATTGCAATCTCTGATTGCTGTCTTCAAGGTATAACGGGGTTAGTGATTCACCAAGAGAGGACGTGCCTTAGTCTCTTAGGCCTTTTCTAGGCACAGGGATAAATTTGGATTTGGAATAGAGGGAGGGTGGCGATTTTCGTCACCCTCCTTCAAGTTTGGGATTAGGCGCCGATGCGGATTTATACGAAACAAGGCCATAAATGCGGTTTGTGACACTTTGTATACATTTCGGCAACAAAAAGGCAGGAAAGTTGACAGCCTATGGAGAACAGTACATATGCAACAAATTACTTGTAGTACAAATGCGTTATCTGTCGTTTTCTTACGGAGGTGATGCTTGCTTAACAAGGTAGTGGACTGTAGCCATGGAAGTCATACTA
>JAAYRF010000003.1 GCA_012518905.1 Bacillota bacterium
CCAACAAGAACAGCAAGCTCACGCCAAAGCTTGCTAGTAAAGAGCATCGGTATTTCCACAGCAGCCAACAGCAGCATAGCTGCCCACAGCTGTAGCATTTACATCACACTTCCTTATTCTCAGCGTAGTATACCCGTCCTGTTGATCAACCCACTTCGCCTGATATTAGCTCTGATGTCCAAGTCCATCATTATCCTGGGAAATATCTCATCCCATCTGTCCTGTATCTGTACCAGCCTTGATACCGAGTACGGTATAAGAGCCATCCCAGCCCAAAAACATCCGCCTGCAAGGACTGTGCCTTAGCTAAGGCCATTTCAATATCATGTTGGATCACGGCTGCGACCCGTCGGTTGATGCTGGCCACCTGATCAGGTCTGGCGATCAGATCTAGGGAGCCCGTCTGGTCTTCAATTCTGCCATCGACTAGAAGCTTAAGCTCATAACGAACACTATCACCGTCTGGAACTGCTATTACCTTACCCCTAGATTGAGAGATCACCACCGTCATGTATTCTTCTTCTCCAAACCCCGGCATCTCTAGGACCAACACAGCCCTAGATGCCTGATTGGTAATCCAACTCTGCCAAAAGAAATAGCCCCCTTCATTAACCAGTATTCCCGGTAAATGAAGGGGGCTATGCGCAACTCTCTAGCGTCGGCGTAAGAAGCGCCACAGTTCATCTTCCACCGGCTCAGATAGCTCATACCGTTTGCCGTCTGGTAAGATGAGGTCCCGAGTCCCACTAGTGATTTTCCCCACTTGAAAAGCTCTTACTCCCACTTGGGCTACTGCTTCTATCAGGGGTACATGGGGCGGAGCGGTGATCAAGAGACTGCCAGAGGAGATTAGCCCCAAAGGGTCTAGTCCCAGAGCATCACATATGTCTTTTGTTTCTGGCAAGATCGGAACGCTGCCCAGATCAACTAAGCAACCTTTCTGGCTAGCCGACAACACTTCCCAAAGGGCTCCATAAAAGCCTCCTTCGGTAATGTCGTGCATTGATGAGGCTCCTGCCCGGGCTGCCGCCAAAGCCTCGGGTACTACACTGATCTGATCTAGAAATCTGGTGGCCCGCTCCAACACTTCCGGCCCTACCAGTCCCTCCAGCACCGAGCGGTGATCCTCTGCTAGAATACCGGTACCCTCGAGCCCAATACCCTTGGTTACGTAGATAACATCTTCGGGCCGGGCGTCCTGGGAAGTAACGTATCTGTCCCGAGGGGCACGTCCCAACGCAGTCGTCACGATCAACGGAGCACTTACCTGAGAAGTGACTTCGGTATGTCCCCCGAGGATCTCGATCCCTAGCTCTCCACAGGCAGCATCCATATCCGCCATCAGTCTGCCGATAAACTCGTCAGACGTACCTTCCGGCAACAGCAGAGCCGTCTGAATACCTACCGGCTCTGCCCCGTTGGCAGCGACATCGTTGCAGGATACATGAACTGCCAGCCACCCCAACCGCTGGCTAGCACCGGTTATGGGATCAGTAGAGATAACACACACCTCATCACCAAAATCGATTACCGCGGAATCCTCCCCCAACCCTGGTCGGAGGAGAATATCACACCGACGTTGGTGCAATCTGTCGAAGACTAATCCTCTAAGCTTCTGCGGAGATAGCTTACCTGCTTTCACTGTCCAATCCACATCTCCTCCAACGGAACATACGGCAAACCTAAGGCCTCGGCAACAGCTGGGTATACTACACATCCTGAGATGACGTTTACGCCTTTGGCCAAAGTCTCATTTCTTAGAACAGCCCTTCTTATCCCATTCTCTGCAATCTCTAGAATATAGGGCAGCGTAGCATTGGTCAAAGCGAAAGTGGAAGTACGAGGCACGGCTGCCGCTACATTGCCCACAGAATAGTGAATTACTCCATGTTTGACATACACTGGGTCACTGTGGGTCGTTCGACGGTCGACGGTTTCTATACACCCACCCTGGTCCACATCTATGTCTACGATTACGCTTCCTGGCTTCATGGCCATCACCATTTCCTCTGTGACCAAGATGGGAGACCGAGCCCCTGGTATCAGAACTGCACCGATGAGTAGATCTGCATACCCTACTGCCCGTTCAATGTTGTATCGATTAGACATCACCAGGCTGACGTTTCCATGGAGTATATCACTCAGGTAACGAAGTCGTTCCGGGTCTTTTTCTATGATTGTTACATGGGCACCCATGCCCATGGCGATCTTAGCTGCGTTAGACCCTACTACTCCGCCTCCCAGAATAACCACTTCTGCGGCGGGAACACCGGGAACACCACCTAGTAGCACACCGCGGCCACCATGGATTTTCTCCAGGTATTTCGCCCCTACCTGGACAGCCATACGACCTGCTACTTCACTCATGGGTTTGAGTAGAGGTAAAGAACCGTCGGGCAATTGGATTGTTTCATAGGCAACTGCCGTCACTTGTTGTTCCACAAGGGCCCTTGTCAGTCCTGGCTCTGCCACCAAGTGCAGGTACGTACATAGAATCTGTCCTGGTCTAAGGAGCTCGTACTCACAAAGCAAAGGTTCTTTTACCTTCAAGATCATGTCGGCAACCTTGATCAGGTCATCAGGGCTATGCACTAGCTCCGCTCCGGCAATCTCATACTCCTCGTCGAGTATACCGCTATCACTTCCCGCGCCAGCCTCGACTATCACCCGATGCCCCAATCGGGTTAGTTCCTCAGCCCCTGCCGGGGTCAAAGCGACACGATTCTCATTGTCTTTGATCTCCCGAGGTACGCCGATGAGCATAGTCTACCTCCTCTCCCATCCATTGCTTTGATCATGACCTGCTGAAATTATGGTCAACTAACATCAATCAACAGTGTAAACTTGCAGGAGATTCGTGGAGCCAGGTGTGTCTGTCATCACACCGGCCGATATGGCAACGGTATCTCCACGACGGACCAGCCCACTCTTAAGGGAGGCATCGATGGATACATCCAGCATGTCATCAATATCATGGGTTGGTGGTACCAGTACCGGATGTACTCCCCACACTAGGGCCAACTGGCGAACCACACTCTCATACGGTGTCATAGCCAGAATCGGCACTTTCGGCCGATAGCGGGATACCATGCGGGCAGTGGATCCAGACTGGGTAGCACAGATAATCGCGCTAGCGCCCACATCTTTGGCCGTCTGCCAGGTGGCATAGCTAATGGCTTCGGCGATGGAATGCTCGCCGTTAAGGCGCTCACTTTCAGTGATCCGGTGGTTGCCTAGTGCTCGCTCCGTCCGCGCGGCTATACGACTCATCATGGCTACGGATTGAACCGGGTACCTGCCTACCGCAGTCTCCCCCGATAGCATAACCGCATCTGTACCATCTAGGATAGCCGATGCGACATCAGTAACCTCAGCCCTGGTGGGCCGGGCATTGCGGACCATAGAATCGAGCATCTGGGTCGCTGTAATCACCGGCTTCCCAGCTACATTGCACTTATGAATGATCATTTTCTGAATGAAAGGTACCTCTTCGGGCTGCATCTCCACACCCATGTCGCCTCTGGCTACCATGATACCATCGGCCACTGCGAGGATTTCATCGATATTCTCCACACCCTCATGGTTTTCAATCTTGGCTATAATGGGGATATCAGCCCCTGCAGCTCGGATGACTTCCCTGACAGTCTCAACACCCTCGGCAGATCGCACAAAGGATGCTGCTACCAAGTCAACTCCATGTTCAATACCAAAACGCAAATCCTTGATATCGGCTTCAGTAACCGGTGGCAGATCAACGGTGACTCCAGGCAGAGTCAGGCCCTTGCGAGAGCTTAACTCGCCACCAACCAAAACCTGACAATGGACTTCATTGCCTTTTACTTCCCTAACCTGCAGCTCCAACAGGCCGTCATCGAGGTAGATTACATTCCCGGGGCCGACATCCTTTGGAAGATTTTGGTAACTAACATGTACTTTGCGTGCACACCCTTCATAGTCCTCGGTGGTAAAGACAAAGGAACCCCCGTTCTCTAGCAAGACTTTCCCCGGCAAACTGCCGATCCTAATCTTGGGTCCTTGAATATCTTGCATGATGGCCAGAGTCTTTCCTTTTTCTTTCGCGATGGCCCTTAGTCGCTGCAAGCGCAGCAATTGCTCATCGTAAGTGCCGTGGGAAAAGTTGAGCCGTGCTACATTCATGCCGGCATCCAGCAGTCCTGCTATAACGTGGTTCTCCTCACTGGCAGGGCCTATAGTACATACAATCTTGGTTTTCCGCACTCTCATCCCCCCTAAAGGTTAGATAGTATCGCAATCTAAAAAGAGGCAGGGCCTGGTGATTGCGGACCCCGCCATTGCCAACTGAACCTTCACCAATCTGCCGGCTCTATGTCCTCGAGCCACATCCAACTATTGAGAAGCCAGAATATGTGCTAACCGATGGAATTCAAGATCTACACTCTTGCCTTGCCTAAAAGCTTCTTCAAAGGGAGTAGCGCAGATCTCATTGTGAACAACTCCAACCATGTAGCCACTTCGATCGTCCCGGAGCATCTCCACCGCTTTTGCTCCCATTCGGCTTGCGATTATCCTGTCTTGGGCCGTTGGATTGCCGCCCCTTTGAATGTGGCCGAGAACTGTAACCCGGGTATCAAAGCCAGTCTTTTCCTTGACATAATTGCCAATGCGAAAAGCACTGCTTTCATCTAAACTACGTCCTGTCTTAAAGTTCCCACCCACTCCTTCAGCTACCACTACAATACTGTGGGCCTTACCTAGTTTGTACCCACCTACAATCCGGCGACACAAATCGTCGAGATCGGCTTTCACCTCTGGTACCAGTACGGTCTCAGCCCCGCCGGCAAGTCCTGCATATAGAGCTATGTGTCCGCTATGGCGTCCCATCACTTCCACCACATAGATCCGTTCGTGGGATGTAGCCGTATCGCGTATCTTGTTGATGGCCTCGATTACGGTATTGACTGTTGTGTCAAAACCAATGGAATAATCAGTGCATGGAATATCGTTATCTATAGTGGCCGGCACTCCTATAACATTAATGCCCGCTGACTGCAGTCGCATCCCGCCTCGAAAGGACCCATCACCGCCTATGACCACCAGCCCGTCCACGTCAGCTTTCCGCAGATTAGCCACGGCAGCGGCTTGTCCCTCTGGTGTAGTAAATTCCTCTGACCGAGCACTCTTTAAAATGGTGCCCCCTCTATGAATAATATCTGCTACCGAGCGGGGATTAAGTTCAATAAACTCATCATGAATAAGTCCATGGAAGCCCCGCATTACACCCATGACACTCATTTCGTAGAAGCCCGCGGTCCGTACCACTGCCCGAATGGCAGCGTTCATCCCAGGAGCATCTCCTCCTGACGTCAACACAGCGATTTTACTCATTGCAGAACACGTCTACAAGAGACGCTTCAGCCCCTCCCCTTCCAGTGCCTTCACTTTCTTGCTTCAGAAGCTGCCACAGCTTTCTCTTGCCATTGTCCTAACTGGCGAAATCGCTCCAAGCGCTCCTCCACTAGTATATCTAGAGGTATTGGCAGAATACTGGCCAAAGCCTGCCTCAAAGCAGCTTTTACGTTAGCTGCCGCCTCTTGGTGATTCTTGTGGGCGCCCCCCAACGGCTCAGGAACAATCTCATCTATGGCGTTCATGCTTAACAGATCTTTGGCGGTAAGCTTAAGGGCTTCGGCCGCCTCTGGAGCCTTCGAAGAATCCTTCCAGAGAATCTGGGCACACATCTCTGGAGAGATCACAGAGTACCAAGCATGCTCCAGCATTAGAATCCTATCTCCTATACCTATAGCCAGCGCCCCCCCGCTACCACCTTCGCCGGTAATGATGCATACAATGGGAGTCCTCAGAAAGGACATGTGACGAATGCTTTGCGCAATGGCCACACCCTGCCCTCTTTCCTCAGCCTCGATACCAGGATATGCGCCTACCACATCAATTAGGCAAACGATTGGACGCTGAAACTTTTCGGCTTGTTTCATGAGACGCAGAGCCTTGCGATACCCTTCTGGGTGCGGCAGACCAAAATTGCGACGAATATTTTCCTTGGTATCCCTACCCTTCTGAGGACCAATCACAGTGACTGGCAATCCCTCAAAAGTAGCTAACCCCCCTACAATCGCAGGATCATCTCGGTAATACCTATCCCCATGTAGCTCCAAGAAATCATCAAATATGAGTTCTACATAGTCCAGCGTCGTGGGGCGTTTGGGATGACGGGCCAGCAATACCTGCTGCCAAGCTGTAAGATTCTGGTATATCTCCCTGCGCAGATACTCAGCTTTCTTCTCTAAAGTGGCGATCTCCCGCGAGAGATCCATATCCTTGTCGGCGGTGAACTTTTGCAGTTCTTCGATCCTAAGTTCAAGCTCGTATAGGGGCTTCTCCCATTCAAAAAGCCCATTACGCACTGGGAACCAGCCCCTTTCGGTGCATATGCAAAATACGACCTATCACCTGTCTCAAATCCTTGCGGTGCACTATCTTGTCGATCATACCGTGCTCCAGGGCAAACTCTGCGCTTTGGAAACCGTTGGGCAACTTCTGTCTAGTTGCTTCTTCTACGATCCGGGGGCCGGCAAAACCGATCAACGCCCCAGGCTCTGCCAAAAGAAAATCGCCTAGAGAAGCAAAGCTAGCATAAACACCGCCCAAAGTCGGATTTGTCAGCACGGAAAGATACAATAGACCCTCCTGGTGATGGCGCTCCACGGCCTGACTAGTCTTGGCCATCTGCATGAGGGATAAGACCCCTTCCTGCATTCTAGCACCGCCACCGCCAGCTGAGAAAACCACCGCAGCCAACTCCTGTTCCATGGCCACCTCGAAGGTACGGGTCACTCGCTCACCCACCACTGAACCCATACTGCCCGCCATAAAGTCAAAATCAGCAATGGCCAACATACAAGGATTCCCTTGGATCACAGCTCTACCTGCAATCAAACCCTCATCTAGGCCGGTTTTTTCCCGTGCCTGGGCCAACTTCTCAGGGTAACCGGGAAAACCCAGGGGATTATCCGACACTAGATCGGTGTGCAACTCTTCAAAGGTTCCTTCATCCACAATTTGACGTAGCCGCTCCCAAACATCGATACGAAAGTGAAAATCGCACTTTTCGCAGACGTAGAAGCTCTGCTCTAGGCCTTTCTTATAGATCAAATTCTCACAGTTGGGACATTTCTCCCATAACCCTGCAGAACTATCTTGTTTGATGGACACTGCCTGGGGGCGGACGGTAACATATTTCGGCTTCGTCCGAAACAAATCTTTGAACATGCTATCCACCCCTTCTAGACACCCATTGACCTGCAAAGGATCTCCTGAGCCTCTTCAGCCTCCGATTCGGAAACCAGGATTTCGAAATTAGTCCGATGTTTACCTGCCTGTGCCGGCCGTAAAGTCGCCATGATGCCTTCTCCTTCCAACACTTGCTTCAGCTTTTCCGCTGCCAATAGGTGGGGAGCCACGTAGACCACTGTCAACATCGGATATGCCCCTCCTTGGTTAACCTGCGAGAGCCAGTATGTTCATTATATCAATAGAGATGTCACTCTACCAGTTTCATTCCCCGTCCATCCCCGATCGGACCCGGCCATGGCTGGTCAAGATCTCCGCTGCGCCCCTGACCTTAATGGCCGATGTGTGCTGGGTGAACTGGGCTATCATTACTTCGCCTCGATCCAGTTTCTCACTGTGGTGGAATTTCGTAGCCTCACCCCGGGTAAGGCCTATGATGGACACTCCATCCTCCAAAGCCTTAACGATGACGTAATCCTCGAATATGGGCGCATCTGCCATAGCCTCAAGCCCTCCCTCCATCTGCCAAAATGCGTTACGATTATATCCCACCCCTCTAGGGCTGTCAAGCAATTGTCCATGACGACAAGGGTACTACTAAGATGTATTAGTCCGTCTCTAGAGTCGCTCCATTAGTGGAGGAGTCAGATGCTCCATTAGGCTCTCCTCGCAATCGTCGCTAATCCTCTCTATGTCAGCGCCCAGTTGCCGCAGTTTCTTATCTAGATGCTCGTATCCCCTGTCTATGAGCTCTACCCCACTAATCTCCGTTTCACCCTTGGCTGTCAAGGCTGCCAATACCAAAGCTGCACCAGCCCTCAGATCCGTCGCTTCCACAGGGGCTCCAGTGAGCTCCGGCACGCCTCTGATAATGGCCGTATCCCGTTCCACCTTGATATCAGCCCCCATCCTTCTTAGTTCATCCACATATCGGAACCGATCAAAAATCGTCTCTCGAATCACACTAGTGCCATCGGCGACGGCCATCATGGCTACAAAGGGCTGCTGCATATCAGTGGCGAAACCTGGATAAGGAGCTGTCTCCACGTCAACGGCTAAAGGACGCTGATTAGCCCGCACTTTGATCTCGCTGATCCCTTCCTCGATCTCAAGCCCCGCTTCTTCGCATTTCATTATGGTGGACCGCAGATGCTCAGGGACAACATTGGCCAAAAGCAGCTCGCCGCCGGTAATACCACAAGCCACCATGAAAGTGCCAGCTTCTATTCGATCAGAGATAATGCTGTATTCTGTCCCCTTTAGACTATCTACGCCATCGACACGAATTATGTCGGTTCCGGCTCCCCTTATTCGAGCACCCATGGAATTTAGGTATATGGCCAAGTCTACGACTTCCGGTTCTTTGGCTGCATTTTCCAGGAGTGTTGTCCCCTTGGCACGACTCGCCGCCAGCATGAGATTCATGGTGGTCCCTACGCTGGATCGGTTAATGTAGATTTTGGTGCCAACCAACTCCGAAGCTTCAGCCTTTACATAACCATGCTCTATACTGACCGTAGCTCCTAGCGCCTGGAATCCTTTCAGATGATAGTCTACCGGGCGTGAGCCTAGAGCGCAGCCCCCTGGTAGGGGCACCTCGGCCCTACCTAGCCGAGCCAGGAGTAAGCCTGCCACATAAAAAGAAGCCCTCATGCGACGCACCAGATCATATGACGCTTGATATCTATCTAGTCCATCTGGAATAACATGGAGTCGCTTCGATTCATCGAACCATATCTGTGCACCTAAATCCTTTAGGATCATGCTTATGGTATATACGTCTATACCCTGAGGGATATTCTCCAAAACACTCTCCCCATCGGCCAGACAAGCCGCGACAATAATCGGCAAAGCACTGTTTTTAGCACCGCTTATGTTGACTGTACCCTTAAGGGGGGTCCCTCCCCTGATTAACAATTTCGCCACCTTACTACCTCCCCAATCCGCCAGATCATTACAGAGCCTCTAAATATGACCGGACAATTTCCTCTAGGAGTTCATCCCTGTCGATTCTTCTGATCAGCAATCGTGCATCACCGTGGCTAGTGATATAAGCGGGATCACCGGACACCAGGTAGCCAACTATCTGATCTACCGGCCGATATCCTTTTTCCTCCAGTGCACGACACACTTGGCGCATGATCGTTCTCATGTCCAGTTCATCGCCATCGGCAGCAGTAAACATGCGAGTTTTCTCCGATAGATCTGCCATTAGCTCTCCTCCACTTCGACGAGTTCCCATTGAAAGTCGTTTTTAATATTATCACCGGGAAATCGCTAGATATCACCTATTTTCCGCAAGAAGTGGCAATTCCCCTGCTTCAATAGGAATTTCTCCACTAAGCCCAATATACATAGGAGTTATTACCTAGGCATGAGAATCTAAGAAAAAAGGATTCCCGCCCCCGCGAGAATCCCCTAGTGAATCCCTTCTAGAGAAATAAAACCCTATGGTCCATTAGTGCCAATCACCGCCGTGGATTTCGTAGCTCCAGTTCCTGCCACTGTTATTGTCCCAATTCCCGGCACTGTCCCTGAAGCAGAAGCTGAAACGGCCGGCTTCACCGGCTTGGACTGTAGCTGACCATGTCCCATCCGCTTCCATCGCCATGGGAACTTCCTGGACATAGCGCCAGTCTCCTGGTCCAAAACCATAGTGCAAATAAACTTCCTCGGCCCCCGATTGAACTAGTAAGCCCCTATACTCCACTTTGAGCTCGTCACCTAGCGTGATGGGGGTGGGGTCCACCCTAATACCGCTATCAGGACCTGACTGGTAGGCTGCCAAATCCTTCGACACATTGCTCGATAGTTCCTCGCTGAACTCCGTATCCCGGTGCCCCTTTGCCTGTTCTTTACGCATACCCCACGGAATTCTCAAAGCCGTCCCTCCTTTGGCCACTTCAGCGTCCCTTCGCGAATATTCTCTGTTGGAGCGTTGCACTTTATGTCAACATCTTAAGCCAGTCTTGACACAATGCGGCGAAAAATCAAATTAGCTCCATCCCAATTGAGATGGAGCTAATCCTTTACCTTGGTACCCCCAAGGGGATTTGAACCCCTGTCTTCGCCGTGAGAGGGCGATGTCCTAGGCCGCTAGACGATGGGGGCATAGTTTAAAAATAATGGCTGGGGGACCAGGATTCGAACCTGGACCCGGTGATCCAGAGTCACCTCGCCTACCGTTAGCAGATCCCCCAAAGACATTGTTTACTATATCACACTTCACCCACTCAGGCAAGTACTTTTCCAAGGGAA
>JAAYRF010000140.1 GCA_012518905.1 Bacillota bacterium
AGCTCCGGTGGTATATTCTGCAAAGCCGCCAGATATATAACCATATAGTAGCCAGCCGTCTTCCAGACACTCACAACGACAATGGCCCACATAGCCCACTCCGAACTAGTCAACCAAGAGGGACCTGTTATGCCAAACCAGCTCAGAACATAGTTAATCAGACCATACTTGGCATTAAATAACCAAGTCCATACCAGGCTAACTGCTACCATGCTAGTGACAACGGGCAGATAGAACACTGTCCGAAACAACGTCACGCCCTTCAGCTTCTGATTAACCAGAACTGCCAAGAGCAAAGATACAACCAGGCTCAAAGGTATGTACCCGACGGCAAAGGTTAGAGTGTTTTTGATGGATTTCTTGAAAAGTGCAGAGTTCATCAGCCACTGATAGTTTTCCAGACCAATCCATTTGGCTGGGGTCAATACATCGTATCTATAAAAGCTGATGACAAAGGAAGCAATAATGGCGCCAGCGTTGAAAATGGTGAGTCCTACGATGGTCGGAACCAAGTACCCATATAAGCCTAGTGTGTCTAGGACCTTCTTCTTCCAGCTCCTATGCTTCAATTGTTGACACCTCTTTTTGGGTTGTAAGCGCCCCAATTCACCTCGTGCGAGGTCCCCCCCCGAGGTTGGGGGGGGAGAAAGGAAGGGGCAAAGCCCCTTCTCTTAGAAATCATCCAAAACGCCCTGGACCGCCTCGTTAGCATTGCGCAAGGCTTCGCGGACCGGAATCTCACCGAGAAATGCTCGCTCTAACTCAGCTTCCCGAGCGGCAGACCATTCGCCCCAGTTGGGCCGAAAATCCAAGGGATGTCCAAACTCCATGGAGGCAATATAAGCCGCCTTATCTGGACTCTTATCCCTTTCGAGCCATTCATCGGATTCCGCCAATGGCTTATAGATGGGTACTTTCCGCTGACCACTGTATCTATCGACTTTGCCGTAGTTGATAACGTGCTTTACATACTCCCAGGCCTCGTCGGGATACTTAGTAGTTGCAGAGATGCCAAAGCTATCGGGCCACATGCGCACGACTCGCCTGGCGGGCCCTGCCGGATGAACCACTACATCCCAAGAAAAGCCCTCGATCTTGCGATACAGATCTAGGTTCCAGATACCGCTAATAGTCATGGCAGCACGGCCAGTCTCAAAGAGATTACCTAGCCCTGTGTAGATCTGAGGGGTTGGTGCCACTTCGTGCTTCCACATCATGTCTACCAGAAACTGTACAGCTGCCTCTGCCTCGTCAGAATCCAGCTTAGCTGTGCTAAGATCATCGCTTAAGACTCTTCCTCCCCAAGCATAAATCATGGGGTCGATGACCTCATAGGTCGGCTCGAAAAAGAATCCCCACTGGTCAATATTGCCGTCGCCATCAACGTCTTTGGTCAATGCTTTGGCTGCCACCAAAACATCATCCCAAGTCCAATCATTGGTGGGATAGGCAAGACCAGCCTCATCAAACATGTCCTTGTTATAGTATAGAGACGTCATCACGAAGGCAAAAGGCATGGCATAGAGATCGCCCGTCTCCATGCTAGGATACCGAACAGCCTTCATGGGTTCTGCGTAGTATAGTTCAGGATCGAGATCCCGCTCAAAATAGGGCTGCAGATTGAGGAGCAGGCCTCTATCGGCATAGTCATAGATATAACCTACACTCATATGCATCAGATCCGGTGGGTTACCGGCAGCATACATAGTCATAAGTTTGCGCCAAAACTCCCCAAAAGGCACAGCCTCATACTCTATCTTAATGTGAGGATTCTTAGCTTCAAAGGGCTCGATGAAGTCTTCCCGAATCCATGTTGCAGCTTCTCCCGATGCCCAGGTCATATATTTTAGTACTATTTGGTCTTGGGCATATGCTATTGCACTTAGACCTAAGATGAGTATCGCCGTTAGTAGAAAGACGCCAAGATATTTCCTATTCATTCCTGATCTCCTTTCTTACTCAAGACTCTATTCGACGACGCTTCATCTAGCAGATACCTTCCCCATACCACCCCTTTCACAAAACAGACTGTCTCTGCATTAATCTAAAGTAGCCTGATATTCTCGTTCAAGGCTTCTTCTTTGGGACGATAGCTCCCTAAGCTGGTCAGCTTCAATAACCTTGTTACTTCTGATTGACTCCAGGCTTAGCTCCCGCTGGGTACGCATCTCGGTTATTTCTCTAACGAGGTCATCACTGGCGTGCTCATGATCAATGATTTCTGATAGAATCCGACCTTGATACGATGGTAGAAATTTGGCGCCTAACAGCGCGGAGATTGTCGGTGCAATATCTATAGTGTCAACTACCGAGTCTACGGAGCCAGCCTTCAGTCTGGGTGAACTGATGATAAGCGGTACATGGCGCTCATCGATTGTGATGCCGCCATGATTACCCAATGAAGGCTCATCTTCGTGCCATCCGTGGCCCGGCCTTAGGCAAGCTACGTATTCAGATTCTAGAGCATGGTACCCTAAAACTTCCAATTCCCCATGATCTAGGATACACTCCACCGCATCTAGTCCCTCTAGATCAGCAAGTATCCTATCCATCGGGTCATATAAAGCGATTGACCTTAAGTTCGGGACATATATCTGCCCTCGCTCACCGAAGTCTAGAAATATCTCATTTACCGGTTTCGAGCTATCTGCATGCCCATGGTCACTAGTGATTATGAAAACCGTATCTGCGAGAAGGCCTAGCTCATCTAGGGTTTCGGCAACCAACTTCAATTCATGGTCAATATGTTCTAGTGCTAATAAGGTATGCTCGTTCTCTGGCCCATAGAGATGGTTTAATGTGTCTGGCGCGTAGAACGTCACACTCAAGAGTGAAGGCCTAAGGGTCTTCAAGGTCCAACGGGCGAGCTCACCGCCTCGCTCAATAGAATGACCGAAGAACTCAACCGATAGATAGCACATAGCCCCCTGCATAGTGGCATCGGCGATACTAGCTGTGGAAAGGCCGGATTGCCGAAGGGCTTCGCTTACATAGCCACTAAAGCCATCCCGGCTTCTCGCTGTCACCATCTGCCCATTCCTATAGGATAAAGGAAGCCCAAATCCATGCTGCTCCGGATAGGTTCCGGTATTAATGCTGGTATGGGCTGAGCCAGTAATCGTAGGGAAAGAAGTGCGGCAGTTGTTAAACTCCGTGCCATTGGCCTTCAGTTTGTGAATAAAGGGCATATACGCTTGATTCAGGACACGGTAGCTAGTCCCA
>JAAYRF010000141.1 GCA_012518905.1 Bacillota bacterium
ACTCCGGGGATGGGCCCTTGATGGACTAAAGGAGTAACATGCCGATCAGGGATCCCGGTGGCGGTTCCGCCAATAAAGACAATCTTTCCCTTCAGATGATGGCTACTCACCCTTCCCTCCAGGATGGCCGCAGCGGAGTAAATCTCATCTTGGGGCCAAATGGATGGATTCCGTCCACCAGGAGGATAACGCAGAAGGAGGTTTCCCTTGCCGTCTAGGGGATGGGACACTAGCCCCATCTTTAGGGCGCTGCTTTCCACCCGAACAAGAGCCATCTCCGTACCATATTCTTCTTGTGGGCCTTGCTGAGCTGCCAAAAACTGCCGTACAGCCTCGACAGACACAGGCAATGGACTGATGCCTCTATCGATCAAGGCAATTTCCATGGGCAATTTCAGCTTCCCACCACCATCTAGCAAAATAGGAACCCTGCGTACGACTCCATCGGAATCAAGGAGTACCTCGCCGTGGCCAGAAACAACATGAGGGAGAAATCTTTGATTAGGAAAGATACTAGCGGGAAAACCACCCCCGGCCTCGAGATGGTGTACTCCAGCAGTATTGTAGGGTAGAATAACTGGGGCGCTGTCCATGGCCATGGCTAGACTCCCATCGTCAGGAGTAGCTTCTGCTAACAGTACGTCCAGGACAATCACCCTGGCACCTGCTTTGGCTATGTGCTCGAGCACCTCCGCTAGGATGCTCCGGGGCCAAGGCCAGGGGCCCACTTTGTTTAGGGAGGCATCGTCGATGGCAACCACTCGCACATAGCCTTCTCCCGTAGGGTCGCCAAAGGCCAAAAGCCCAATAGTTTTATCGTATAACCACCGCTCCAACGGTAGCCATACCCCGCTGACAGTTAAGACGAACGCCAAGATCGCGGCCACCGATATTGGCAGCAGTGTCTTGGTGCCTCCCCAATTGAGCAAGGACTAGCCCCCTTTTTACCGATCCCCGTGGAGGGGAAGCCGAAGTGACTCCCCCTCTATCGGACCATGATGCTAAAAGGCGCTCAGTAGAATCTCTAGTTCTTGTTTGCTTTCCCGTTTTTATTGCGCTCTTGTTTCCTATCCTGTTTAGATTTCTTTTCCCGTTCTTTTTCTGCTTTCCTCTCTCTTTTGGCCTCTTCCTTCTCTTCCTTAGCCTGTAGCTTAGCTCTGGACCGCTCTTCCTTCCGAACCGAGGTCGTAGATTCTTCTTCATCAGTCTCAGAAGCGTCTCTATCGTCATCGTCCCGTGACTGGTCTTCGTCACCTATTGGCGGCTCCGGCAGGTCATCACCATCTTCTGCGGCATTTTCTCCATCTTCCGCACCCTGCTCGGCCTTTCCTTTTTCAGCCCAAAGGGCCCGGTGCTTTTCCTTGGTGACCGCGGCCAACGCGTTCTCCACTGGCAAACCCCGCTCTAAGTGTTCTTTGAGCCTCTCAATGGCCCTCGCTCGCGGTGCTCGCTTTTCTCCACCTTCTTTGTCCTCTTGATCTTCATCAATAGGTTCCTCTGGCTCATCGCCTGGAGGTAGCTCATCATCTGGTTCTATAGGCTCCTCCGGTTCGCCATCCGTAGGGGGCTCGCTGCCAGACTCATCTTTCGTGGGGTCCTCTTCTCCATCGTCGCCTACAGTAATCTCTAAGCGGGCAGATATACGGGCAACAACAGTCAACGGGTCTTCCTTTATAGCCGCTAATACATTTTCTTCTCCATACTCTGCTTGGAGCTCAAGCAATACAGCATCACGGGCTTCAGCTACATCTTCTTCCGTTGGATCGATACCCTCTTCTCGCATCACGTGGTCCAGTATACCATCCAGTTCTGAATCGATAGCCAGTTGAGCAGCAGAGACACCAGTCATCAGCAGGATCAAGAACAATGCCATAATGATCCTCAACGTCTTACTGCTTTTCATCACCTATGCCTCCCCATGTGTCATGTGTTCTTTTCCTTTATTATGGCATAGCAGCCCTTCTGGATCTGTGATCGCCGTCACATACAAGGAGGCAAATAGAAGGTCTATCTATATACTTCGCTCCAAGAAAGTCCATAGATTGCCACCCATGAGTTTTTCAACATCGCGCTTGATTTCATCCTCAGTCAAAATCCAGCCGGTGGCTAGTAAATCCGCGTATTTCTCCACCAGTGTCCCAGTGATAACCTGCCGAGAGTGATCCCATTTGTAGATGAGCTGATCCAGAACCCGGGCATCAGAGTGCTGTAAGATAGTGCTGGTTCCCAACAGCTCCAGCCGCATGCGAGTAATCTCCTCTATGAGACTGGGATTATTCAAAAACCACCAGCAGCCGAAGGGCAAAAGGTTGCGGAACTTGCGAGCTAGAACTGCCAACTCATGCTGGTTCTCCCGGGATAGCAGTGTGACCAGAAACTTATTCTCGGGAAAGCTGGCACACAAATACTCAATTGAGGCGATATCCATTTTTCCCACCCCATCACCAGCATCCTTTAAGTCCGGGTTTATCCGGCGCCGGACACCTACCATGGGGGCAAAGGGTATGCCAGTTTCGCGACTGATAGGTATTATACATTTCTCAATTAATGTGGCCCGAGCCGACGTCTCCGGTAGCTGAAAATCATAAGGCAACGAGACCGCCATGTATACAGGCTCCATGATCTCGAGCCATTCTCTAAGGAATCTTTGGACTTCCTGGATGGTGTCTTCATTGAGCTTGGCTGTGACAGAAAATCCCCATTCCTTTAGCTGGGGCCAGGCCGTGTCCCAGTTGTTGAGAAGAACGTCCAGGCGGAGAGCTGCTTGGAACCGCTGGTCTCGCTCCATTTTCCCTGTCCTAACTTCATCCAACCAAATCCTGCGCTCCACTGGGTCAAAGGGATCGTTGGTCATGACTACACATTCAAGGTTAGCAATCTGGAATACCTGATCGACGTATTCCGCCACCTGCCGAATTCCGAAGTATTTTCTATAGGCCTTCAGATCACGACTTGCCACATCTAGGCCCAATGCCTTGAGTGTAGTTAGAACTCCCCGACAAGCCTCACTATACGGGCTGTTATCTAAGAACAAGGTTTGCCAAACTAGGTTAGCCTGCTCTACCTTGGACAACCGCCAATATTCTTCATAAGGCAGATCAACCCAGCGCATGGTCTCTGCTATTAGGTAGTGGTAAGTGATTAGTTCGTCAACTCCCCAGAGCAGAATATCTCCGAAAGCCGGATCATAGAGATGTGTATGGATATCGGTTACTGGTGTATTTTGGACAATTTCTCCCACGATTCTGTCTAGATTCTCCCGATTGACTGCCCCGGCCATTTGACCGCCTCCTTAATAATGGGTAACGAGTCGTACCTCATAGTCTCCTATGCTAGTTCATACCAACATTCCCCTTTGTTTCTTCGACTCTCTATGGGCTTTACCTGCAGTTTTTCCCTTAGCCATCAGCCAAGGTGCATAATCCATACGCCTAGGGCCCATACTGGTTGATAGATGGCCTTTTCGGAAAAGAATCTCTAAAGGGGAGGGGCCCAAAGTGAGTATATCTACTCTTGAGGACGAGCTGAGGACACTGATCATGAGATACGTAACCGGTGAATTGGGAGAGAAACGCTTTCTAGCGGCTTATCGACGATTGATTCGTTTACAAGCACTTCTACGACGCTAGTGGCATAACCATTTGACATCTTAGGGCAGGAAAACATCGCTCCGTAGCCAAAGCTACAAAAGTAAGCTCCAAGAGCCACAAAGAGTGTTTGTGGTAGCTCGTGGAGCTTTCTAGGCAATGGCAAAGAAGGAGCGAATTAAATGAGAGTAGATTACCACATGCATTTAGAGATGGGTTCCCTAACCCTTGATTATCTGGAAGAATTTTGGCACCAAGCCCAGGTGGCACGACTAGATGAGATAGGCGTCAGCGAACATGGTCATAATTTCCGGCAGTATAAGAGCATAATGGGCCACATTCGAGACAATGCCCATGCTTATCCCAAGATTAAGAGCTGGTTCAGCGGGAAATTCACCCATGATCTTGATGATTACGTCAACTTGATTCAAACGGGTAAGGATCGAGGTTGGTCTCTAAAACTAGGTCTGGAGATGGACTACATACCTGGCAAAGAACGGGAGATCGCCGAGATCATCGCCGCTTACCCCTGGGACTACGTCCTTGGCTCAGTCCACTTTCTAGGTCAGTGGGGATTTGATTTCTCGCCCGAAGTAGGCTGGCCAGACAAAGACGTGAACAGTGCCTATGAAGCGTACTTCTCCGCCCTGATTGCGGCCACAAGAAGCGGCCTATTTGACTCCATCACCCACCCCGATTTGATCAAGATCTTCGGTCATGAGCCCAGTATCCCCCTGGAACCTTTCTACGACGCCATGGTTACCGCTCTGGCTGAAGTAGATGCTTGCGTTGAGATTAATTCAGCGGGTTTGCGAAAACCTGTGGGGGTTATCTACCCTCATCCCGATTTTCTAAGAAGGTGCCTGGAAGCCAATGTACCCATCACCCTTGCATGTGATGCCCATTACCCCGAAGATGTGGGAAGGGATTTGGATGCCGCCATTCATCTTGCTCGCTCCGTAGGCTATACCCATGTCGCTACATTTGCCAATCGCCGGCGAACCCTGCAACCTTTGGGTTAGCCTTGTGGCAGCAGGAAGATTCCTCCCTTTGCAGAATGTTTCAATAGGTGTTAGACCAACGGATCTATGGAAGGGAGATACGACATGTTGCGAATCGCTATGTTAAGCAGCTGGCACGTCCATGCACCAGGCTACGCCCGGGAGATCCAATCCCGTTCCGATGCTCGGATTACTGCGATATGGGACGAGGACCCAGAGCGCGGCCGAAGATGGGCTGCTGATCTGGGTGTGCCCTTCGAAGAATGTCTGGATAGTGTTCTAGGTCGACCAGATGTCGACGGTGTGGTAGTCAATGCCCCCACCAACCGCCATACTGAAGTAATAGTAGCTGCAGCTAAAGCCGGTAAGCATATCTTCACCGAAAAAGTCATGGCCCTGACAGTCAAAGAGTGCCAAGAGATCGCCAAGGCGGTAGAGGCAGCCGGTGTGAAGTTTTGTATATCTTTTCCCCAGCGTACCTGGCCTGTTAATCTCCTAGCTAAGCATGCTATGGAGGAGGGACTGCTTGGCGATGTAACCCTCATGCGAGTCCGAAACGCCCATAACGGCGCCTCAGCTGGATGGCTACCAGATCACTTTTACGACCCAGTGGCCTGTGGTGGTGGAGCCATGATGGACTTGGGGGCTCACCCCATGTATCTAGCCCGTTGGCTCATGGGAGAGCCTAAGCGTATAACCTCCATGTTCAACCACTATACAGACCATGAGGTTGAAGATAACGCTGTAGCCCTCATCGAGTTTGCCAATAAAGGGATCGCCGTCGTCGAGACAGGTTTCGTCTCCCACAGCAGCCCCTTTACCCTAGAGCTTCACGGCACCGAAGGCACCTTCTTGGCAGGTGGACCAGAGCAGGCCGTACGCTTGAATTCGACCAAATTGAGCAAGGACGGTCTCGATGGCTGGATTATCCCTACTCGGCTACCAGCGGCACTACCTATGCCGATGGATCAGTGGATTCGGGGCATTTTAGAAGATGCACCAATTCATTTTGGCCTAGAGGAAGGTACCCAATTGACGGAGTTGATGGAGGGTGCCATGCGCTCATATCGTCAGGGCAAACAAATAGAATTCCCCTTGGATTAAAGCAACTAATCTAAAGCAGCTAACAAGGTAGAAGACCCAGCCCTATCTAGAGGGCTGGGTCTTAGCTTGTCTGCTGCTTACGAAGAAAAGAATCACTAGGTGTCCCACTTCCGCCTTAATGTGGGTATGTCAGCCAACAACCGCTTTGTGTATGCATTGGTGGGGCGTTCCACTACTTCCTCTGCCGATCCTTCCTCTACTATCCGGCCTTCATTCATGATCAAGAGGCGATCACTGGTATAATAGGCCAGACCGATATCATGGGTGATAAACATAATGGTCATGCCGTGCTTGCGGCTAAGATCCATTAGCATATTCAAAATACCCACACGGGAAGAAGCATCAATCATCGATGTAGGCTCATCGGCAACCAGTAGTTCGGGGCCAATCAAAAGCGCCCGAGCAATCATCAGTCTTTGCCTTTGGCCACCACTCAACTCATGTGGGCGCTTAAATAAGAGCTCCGAGGCATTTAGCCCTACATCCTCCATAGCTTTCTCCATAAGCGCCCTGCGCTCATCTTCGGAGAAATCGTTGTCTGCCAGCCGAAAGGCTTTGCCGAGAAAGCTATGCACCGAGTAGAAGCTATTGAAGCTGGAGAAGGGATCCTGAAAGATGGTCTGCGCCCTGCGCCAGTAGTCAATGCCTTTCATTTCATTGATGTCTTTTCCCTCATAGAGGATGCGCCCCTTGGTAGGTCTGCTTAGGCGCAAAATCATGCGGGCAGTAGTAGTCTTGCCACTACCGCTTTCTCCCAGCAAAGACACAATCTCGCCAGGCGCGATAGCGAAAGATATGTCATCGACCGCCACAACTTCGTTTCTGCCACCGCCAAAAACCTTTGTCAGGTTTTCCACCTGCAAAAGCGGTCTTACCTTTTCATCTCTTTTTACTGCATTAGCCAGCACCATGTTGTTCTGTCACCTACTATCTTTGCTGGAGGCTCTTCCTGGGAGCAAACGGGCAGCCGTTTTTGACAACGTGGGTGAAAACGACAACCTATCGGGAGATCCTTTAGATCCGGTGGTACACCTGGAATGGCCTCGATGCGTTGTTCTCGGATATGCTTTTCAGGTACCAACATGGAACCCATCAAAGCCCGAGTATAAGGATGCTCCGGTGAGAAGATAATCTCGTCCATGGAGCCTACTTCCACCAGCTTGCCGGCGTACATGATGGCTATGCGATCGGCTACCTGCCGCAGGAGGGGAAGTTCATGGGTGATAAAGGCTATACTGGTGATAATCCCTTCGCCTAACAGCGCCAGCAAGAGCTTAATAACAATCTTTTGGGAAGTAACATCCAGCGCTGATGTGGGCTCATCGGCTATCAGTACTTTGGGGTCCAGCAAAGTGGAAAGCACAATAATTGTCCTTTGCTTCATGCCTCCACTAAGCTCGTGGGGATATGAATCCAAGACTCGAACCGGTAGCGACAGCTCCTCTATCCGGGCCCTAGCCAAATCGATGGCCTGGGCTTTGGTCATCTCCGGAAAGTGCTCTTGTAACATGTCGATGGCAAAGTTTCGCACTCGCTGGGTAGGGTTCAAGGCATTCATCGCCCCTTGAGGCACTACTGATATATGCCTACCTTTTATCTCTCGTCTCACCTGCTCTGGAGGCATGGTAAGCAGATTGCTACCATTAGCTGCAACATGACCATCCACAACCCTAAGGGGCGGGTTATGGGTCAAAGACATTACCGCTGCCAATGTGGATTTGCCGCATCCCGACTCCCCGGCAATACCCAGGACTTCGTTGGGCCGAAGCTCTAGGGTGACGCCATCGACAGCCTTGATCTCCGTACCATCCACCAAACGATAATACGCTCTTAAGTCTTGTGCTTTCAGTAAGTTTTTCATCAGCTCTTCCTCAACCTCGGGTTAAATACTTCATCCATACCTGCATTGATGAGCATCAGGGAAAAAGATGTGACCGCCAAGAACAAAACCGGAGGTACGAAAGCCCACCAGGCTCCAGTTCTCACAGCTTCCCAAAGAAGGGCCCAGTGCAGCATTACGCCCAGAGATATTGTCTGGAAGGGTCCTAGTCCCAGCATACTCAAAGTAGCTTCATTGGTAATCCCGCCTGAGAACTGCAAAATGAAAGCCATGAAGATATAGGAAAGCATGTATGGCAGTATCTCTTTGACAATCAGCTCCGCCGTTGTATAGCCAGATATTCTGGCCAAATCCACATGCTCTCTGATCTTCAAGCTAGAGGTCTGGGCCCGTACTGCCCTCGCCGTCCATGGCCAACTGGTCACTCCAATGATCACACCCATGACAACCGCAGAACGACTCTTAATAGCAACCGATAAGAGAATCAGTACGACGATGGACGGAATGGTGATCAAGATGTTGGTAACTCCCATAAGAAGCTCGTCGATAAAGCCTCCCTTAAAACCTGCTATGGTACCGACGGTTACGCCTATGGTTGTAGCCACAACTCCTGCCACACAACCGATGAGCAAGGATGTACCAGTACCATACATGAGCTGAACAAACACATCTCTACCCAGATTGTCAGTACCTAAGATAGCCTTATCAGAAGGTGGATCGAACAATCCCCCGGCCATCTGAAAAGGATCTCGATCAGCTACCCGGGGTCCGATCACACCAAAGGTCAGGACTGCCAAAAACAGCACCGCACCAATAATAAATCGTCTAGATCGTAATACTAATATCAATACTTCTCCCATTATCTTTCTCCTAGCTGTGCGGCTCGGATCCGAGGATCAATGAATCCATAGGCGATATCCACGAGGAAATTAGCCAATAGCACCGCAATGGTTATGATCAGCGTGCACCCCTGGATCAAGGGGTAATCGGTCTGCCGAATTGCTGTGAACAAAAGGCTACCAATCCCAGGATAGGAGAAAACTGATTCCGTTACCAAAGCTCCTCCCATCATGGTGCCAAAGGAGATGGCCAATCCCGTGATCTGGGGAAGCATGGCATTGCGAAATACGTACCCGACCACCTTTTTATCCCGGAGTCCCATTGCTTTAGAGTAATGTACGTAATCAGTCGTCAGCTCATATAGTGCCATCTCCCGCATGCCGATGGCTTGGCCACCGATGGCGACCACAATCATAGACAGAAATGGCAATGTGTAATGGTGAAGAGCATCCAGGAAAAAGGAAAAGCTAAGATCGGGGAAATTACCAAAGCTATACCCGCCCCCTACCGGGAAAATGGGGTTATGCACTGCTAGGCCATACAGGAGAATAATGGCCAAGCAATAGTAAGGTACGTTCGATACAGCCAATGCTGAGGTAAATACAACAGCATCAAATCGCCCGCCTTTGTATGCACAGACGGCCCCCAAGATATTGCCTAAGATCCAACCCACTAGGATTGTAGGTATCTGAAGAGCAATAGTCCAGGGCAGAGCTTCCTTGATGAGATCAGATACTTTGCCTGGGTAAAGCATGAATGAAGTACCTAGATCTCCCCGGAACAGGTTGCGAAAATAGCTAATAAACTGTATATGCATGGGCTGATCGAGACCGAACTCCCGCATATAGTTCTCGTAGATTCGGGCTAAGGCATCACTTTGCACTCCACCTACTGCCAGCTGATTGATCATAACATTCACCGGGTTGCCGGGAATAAGCCGGGGTAGGATGAAATTCAAACTGACGGCGATGAGAAAAGCCAATAGATACCAGCCAAGCTTCTGAAATACATAGCGAGTAAATTTCGATTTCAGCATGGTATATGCGGGCCTCGGGGGACCGGGCCGGCCCCCCGAGATTACCCTCTACAGCTCCTATCCTTACTTTTTCGGCTCAATGACGTACAGAATCTTTACACCGGCTAAGTTATGCTGAGGCGGCGCTGTGGGATTCTCCTCTGTGGGGAATCCAGTCCAGTAGGTCTCGTTGAACTCGTAGAACTCCCAGGGACGATACTCCAAGACGATGATAGGAATATCCTGCATATAGATGCGATCGAGCTCCTGATAGATCTCAGCTAGTTCTGCTTCGTCACTGGTGAAAGCTGCTTTATCCAGAAGCTCTGGCACTCTCGGATTAGAGTATCTGTTGAAATTCCGATAGGCTGGTTTGCCTAGTTCTGGGACACCTCTATCGTCCAAAACCTCACGGAAGCGGGTCCACGGCAATGCCGGACCTTGTCCTCCAGCGGGGGTATTCATGATGATGTCAAAGTCGCCAACGTTACGGCTATCGGTCCAGACCGGTGCATCCGGATATTCAGTTCGAATATCGATACCTACAGCCCTAGCACTCGCCGCCACAACTTCTAGACTGGTCATCCAGTCAGTCCAGCCATAGGGACACTGAGCTGTCCACGGACCTAGGCGGGTTCCGTCGGGTAGAACGTAAATGCCATCTGCACCCTTCTTGGCGCCGAGGTCTTTTTCAAGGATCTCGACGGCTTTGGCGGGATCATATTCCCATCCGTATTCCCGTACATCATCTTCGTTGAAGTACCGTTGCTCCGGCACACCATAGGGAATCAGCAAGCTGGAGCGGGCTGGGATTGAATAGCGGGACATGGCAGTTTCCGCGATCTTGGCATAGTCGATGGAGTAAGCAATGGCCCGGCGTACCAAGATATTGTCTAGACCGGGACGATGAATATTGAGGTAGATAGAAGGCGTAGAAGCCGGTAGATAGTATGGTTCATCTTTGTACCAAGTGCCTACAGGCACCCCCTTATCTTCCCACATCTTCCAGATCTCTGGAACGAAATTCTGCGAGTAATCGATCTGTCCCCTCTCCAAAGCTAGGTTACCAGCATCGTTACTCTTGAAGATCGGGTGAGCAATATATTTGGGAGCCGGGGTACCGAAGTACTTGAGGCCCCAGTAGTTGTCATCCCGCTCAAGGGTAATCTGCTGGGGATTGTAGTTAAGCAACTTGTAAGGGCCAGACCCAACAGGTTCGAGGTTAGCAATGTTCTGGATATTCTCGCCGGCGTCTTCGATAGGCTTCCAGATGTGCTTAGGCAAAATGCGGATATTGCCCAAATCTTGCAGGACCATGGTACGATGCGGTCTTTCAGGATTGAGTACTACGTCAATTGTCCGTGCGTCAATAACTTTGACCTCGTTAACGTAATTCCACCATGGGGCATAGGATACTGGATACCGTTGGCCTATCTCTAGGGTGTAGCGTACATCCTCTGCAGTTAGAGGCTCACCGTCTTGCCACTTGGTGTCTGGGAAGAGGGTAACCCTAAACACCATGTCATTCTCTACCCACTCATTCTTCTCTGCCAGGATAGGCTCCAGATTACCGGTAGCCAAGTTAAAAGCATACAGCGTCTCATAAATATACAGTTTGCTATTGATGGGCCAGGCTACTGAACCCGTTCCAAGGGGGTTAAAGCTTGTAGGTGGTCCCCATTGGTGGCCAGCAATATACAGCGTATCTTCCCGAGCTAGCCTAGCGGCTTGGGCCGAGCCAACTCCCAGAAGACCGATCAATACCAACGCCAGTGTCAAACAGAGCAAGCGTTTTGATCTCAGCATGCTTCAAAGTCCTCCTTCGTTCTGTCCTGTACTACTCGCCTTCATTGGAAAACTTGGTTCGCATCGGTAGACCCCTGTTACCAGTAGCTCCGCCCACCACCCCCTTTGTTTGGACCAGATATCGGTGCCCAGTATTATCGGTACACGCATAAATGTGGCACTATATGCCCAATTACGGTTGTTTCGTTATTGTTTCCATTTGCCCACATTGGAGGAGTTCTCCTCCAATGGCGATAATCCTCCCTATTCCTTATAGTTATGATTCTTCTGTTTGGGGAGGGTTCCAGTACCCAACAATTGAATATGTCTAGCGACAGTCCTGTACCTGGACGACGTCTTTTTGCTTCTTCTCTAGCAGATCCGTCCGGGAAAATATGAGTAAGGGGTGGCCTTTTTGGACCAAGGCAAAATGCAGGTGGCTGAATTTACTGGTATTGAGCGCATACAACTGATAGAAAAAGACATACCGAAACCTGGTCCCGGGGAGATTCTGATCAAAGTCAAAGCTGCCGGAGTATGTGGCACCGATGCCCATATTATTAAGGGGGAATCGAGTTCTACACCCCCAGTCGTCTTGGGTCATGAGTATGCCGGCAAGGTGGTGGAATTGGGAGAAGGTGTGACTAATGCACATCACGGTGACGGAATATCAGTTGATCCCAACATGTTTTGCCACACTTGCTATTACTGCCATTTGGGCAAATCGCATCTTTGCCAACACCTTACGGCATTGGGAGTAAATATTGATGGGGGGTTCGCAGAATACGCTCTAGTCCCGGCAACCCAAGCCCATTTGCTGCCGCCTAATATGAGTCTTGAGGCAGGAGCTTTCATTGAGCCGGTGGCGTGCTGCCTACGGGGAATAGAGCAGGCCATGATCCAACCGGGAGATGAAGTTGCTATCTTAGGAGGGGGGCCCATCGGCCTTATCCTACTGCAGCTTGCCACGATTGCTGGTGGACGAGTGACAATCAGTGAGCCGGTTCAGTCCAAATGGGTAATGGCTAAGGAGCTGGGGGCACTCCAGACAGTAGCACCTGGCGATCTAGCTCCTGATACCTTTGATGTTGTCATCGAAGCTGCAGGAGTCAAGGCAGCCGTAGAACAGTCAATCACCATAGCGAGAAGGGGAGGTTCCATAGTCTGGTTTGGGGTTTCGCCTCAAGGCTTAAAGGCTGCCATCGAACCCCATGAAGTATTCCGCAAGGAACTGAGGATCTCCGGCTCCTTTATTAATCCCCATACCCATGCCCGAGCCATTAAATTGGTGGGAAGTGGTGCAGTGAAAGTGGAACCGTTGATCAGCCATAGATTTCCCCTTAAGGCGATCAAGGAAGCCCTAGAGATCCACTCGTCGGGTGCCGCAAGCAAAGTAATAATCATACCAGAGTGAGTTCTCGATCAGAAAGAGGGGTCGAGTTCCGGATGCTATCGGTAACTCAACCCCTCTCCAATGGCACTTCGCCTAATCACCAGCTAGATGCTGCCGGATCACTATAGTCTAACTGCCACCCTCGGCTTAGTAGTTTTCTGCCATTTCCTCATAGTATGCCTTAGGATGCAAGCATGCCGGGCATACATCCGGCGGTGTAGTACCTTCGTGAACATAGCCACAGTTGCGGCACTGCCAACGAATGGGAGTCTCACGGGTAAAGACGGTGCCTCCCTGAACCCGCTTCAGAAGAGCTAAGTACCGCTTCTCATGCTCTTCTTCTACCTCAGCTACCTCTTGGAAGAAATCGGCAATCTCCGTAAAACCTTCTTCCCGGGCAACGATCTCGAAGTTCCGGTACATCTCTGTCCACTCGTAGTTTTCTCCGGCCGCTGCATCTTTTAGATTCTCTTCGGTGTTACCAATGAGACCTAGATACCGGGCGATGCGCTTGGCATGCTCTTTCTCATGGTCGGCAGTCTCCAGAAATATCGCCGCGATCTGCTCAAATCCGGCTTTCTTCGCCTCCGACGCAAAGAAGGTGTACTTGTTCCGTGCCTGAGATTCACCGGCAAAGGCAGTCATCAGGTTCTGCTCTGTTTTGGAGCCTTTCAGTTTCATATAGGTCCCTCCTGCAAATGATAATCATTATCTGCTAATAGTTATTTTATGTCATTTCCTCATTCCTGTCAAGTCACTCTCGTTACGACTCTTCTATTGGGTACACTTCCCTCTAATCCCTGCTACCATTCTGCCACCGTGCCATCTTCCCTTCGCCAGATGGGATTTTTCCAGTTATGGCCTTCCTCGGCAGCTCGACGCACCTTATCTTCATCGATCTCTATACCCAAGCCTGGTTTTGATGGCAACGGTACGTAGCCATCTTCGTAGCGAAACACCTGGGGATCCACTAGATAATCTAGTAGATCACTTCCCTGATTATAATGGATACCCAAGCTTTGCTCCTGAATAAACACATTGGGGGTACAAGCATCTACCTGCAGGCATGCTGCCAGTGCAATGGGCCCTAAGGGGCAATGAGGTGCTACAGCCACATCATAGGCTTCAGCCATGGCTGCGATTTTGCGCGTCTCCAGTATACCTCCGGCATGGGAGACATCGGGTTGGATGATATCAACGATACCCTCCGCCAATAGGTTCTTAAAACCCCACCGGGTGTACATTCTTTCACCAGTAGCAATAGGGATAGGTGCCACCCGGGCGATCTCCTTGAGGGCTTCGTTATTCTCCGGCAAGACCGGCTCTTCTATGAACATGGGCCGAAAAGGGGCCATCTCCTTTACTAAGACCTTAGCCATAGTCTTAGTTACCCGACCATGAAAATCAACGCCTATTCCGACTTCATCGCCCACAGCTTCTCTAACCGCCGCCAAGCGTTCTACAGCTGCATCCACTTTGGTAAGTGAGTCAACATAGTGCATTTCCTCCGTAGCATTCATTTTCACAGCAGTGAAGCCAGCGGCAACAGCTTCCCTGGCAGCCTGAGCCACATCACGGGGTCGGTCTCCCCCGATCCATGTATACACTCGTATTCGATCCCGGGCAGCACCGCCTAAGAGCTCATATATGGGTGCACCGTAGAACTTGCCCTTAATATCCCACAATGCTTGCTCGATGCCGGATATGGCACTGGTCAGCACCGGGCCCCCCCGATAAAAACCACCGCGATACATAGCCTGCCAAAGATCCTCGATGCGCCGTGGATCCTTACCGATGAGCAAATCTTCTAGCTCTTCCACAGCACTCTTTACTGTCTCTGCTCGGCCTTCCACGATGGGCTCACCCCATCCAACGATCCCTTCGTCTGTACTGATCTTGAGAAATAGCCAACGAGGTTTGACCTTAAACAACTCAATCCCTGTGATCTTCACCCGTGTACCTCCCTGCTGGACCCTCCTAAGTTGGAGAGAACAACTATTCGTTACCAGTCTTAATGCCCTGCACAGAAGATTCAAGGTTATCGGCAGTTGTTGCCAGCATCTGAGAGGAGCTACTGATCTCTTCTACCGTTGCTGATTGTTCCTGGGTTGCAGCGGCGATCTCTTGACTACCGGCTGCCAATCCCTCGGCGGCCCGGGCAATAGCCTGGATCCTCTGGCTCATTTCCTCCACCGAAGTAATGATTCCTCCCAGGAGCTTAGCAGTATCTTGGACTGCTACAGCCCCGTCTTCTACTGCTTGGCTGCCATCCTCCATGTTTTTCAAAGTATCATCGGACCGAGCTGATAGTTTTGATATTAGGGCTTCGATCTCACCCGAAGCAGCACTGGAACGTTCCGCTAGGCGGCGGATTTCCTCTGCCACGACAGCAAAGCCCCGACCTTGCTCACCGGCGCGAGCCGCCTCAATAGCTGCGTTGAGGGCCAACAGGTTGATCTGATCTGCTATATCAGAAATCGTGGCAGTGATGCTCTCGATCTGCACAGTCTCGTTGTTTAGATCCTTCACCGAATCCGCTAATTCTGCCACAACCATCTCGATCTGCCCCATTTTGGCAAGGACCTCATCTAGCTGCTTGGATCCGGTTTGTCCGGAGTCGACAATTTCCTCGGCATGCTTAGACATCTCCGTAGCATCGAAGCTAACCTGCTGTACGTGGGCGGCGAATTCGGAAGCTGCAGAAGCCACTTCCTGAGTGGCCGCGGTCATCTCATCCATAGCACTAGCAACTTGGTGACTAGTGCTATTGAGAAAGGTGGCCGATTGACGGACTCCCCTCACTATGTCCCGCACATGGGCCACAAATTGGTTAATGGTGCTGGCCATGGTTTCACATTCATCGCCGGTGTTGATCTCCAAAGAGCCAGAAAGGTCTCCCCTAGCAATATCCTTGGCCATGCCCACAACGGCCTTCAAGGTAGTATTGATTCCACTACTTAGAGCTAGAACCAAAGTGATGCTTATGACGATTACAGCTATCATAACCAGAAGCAGAGAGCGAACGGATTTGCCCTCTACTGCGTCGGCCAGCTCCACCGCTGCATGACTTTGTTGCTGGGCATCTTGCCTGAGTTCTCCCGTAATGCGACGCACCTGATTTAAGTTCGGCTCGACACTCCTCTGATAGTAGACCAAAAGCTGAGGCAAGGTCACTCCGCTTTCCCGCATGCTGAGCAACGTACCAGCTTCTTGGTGTAGGCGTTTGTGGGGCTCTTCGAGCAACGCTATCTTGCTTTGGAGCTCTTCGGGTAAAGCGCCAAATTCTTCAGATTCAGTATATGAATAATACCATTTCCCCAGAGCACAAGCAGTGTGATCGAGTCCACCCTGGAAATCCTTTTCCAAAAGCAAGGCAGTAAGCAAATCTACATCCCAAGCAAGATGATCTACCTCCCGCTCTGCCAAGAATGTAGCCAGCTGTTCTTTTTCTATGGCGTCCATGTGGGCAGCATCCCATTGCCACAAAAGGCGGAAGGTGTATATGTTACCCCCCACTATAAGAGCTACGATAAGAGCAAAGATAGCCAAGAGCTTACCGCGTATCGAAAGTTGAATGTTCATTAGTTCCAAGCCTCCCCAGTCTAGGTAAGAGATACCATAATGTTTATACCCAGATAAGCAGCTATCTAATCTATCGCTATCCAAAATGACTTATCCATGATCCGGGGCATACTGCTTTTAGCCAACAAAAAGCAAAGGTGCGCATGCATAGTGTCAGATCATAATCAAATTTTACCCAATACGGACGAATTGGGGACGGCATTGGATACTTCACCTAGCGATATGTCAGATGGTGTGCAGATAGCAAGGCTGACTTCAAAATATCGTCTGGTGGGTTATAGCTTACTGGCAGTCCTTCTAGGGCCCTTTTCTTTGTGGCTTTGGCGACAATTCGGGACCAGCGACGACTTCTCCATGTCACTGGACAAGCTTTCCTACTTGCCTTTGGCAGGGGCACTTTTGCTCTTGGTCACCGCTTGGTGCAGCCGTCTAGTTAGGATTCGGTATATTTTCCGTCCAGTAGCTGGCGACATTGGTTGGAAAGAGTTTACTATGAGCTACTTTGCCGGGGTCTTCATATCCAACATTACGCCCAGTGCAGTGGGGGGCTACCCTTTCTTTCTCTTTCTCCTGCAAAGACAAGGTATATCTCTAGGCAAGTCTCTAGCCGTTAGCCTACTGGATTCGGTAAACGCAGTGCTCTCCCTACTGATTATAGCTGGTGTTTTGCTGTTTGGGTCAATTATACCTCTAGCGGAGACCTGGCTATGGGCTACTGTACTTATGATGCTGATTACCATTGTCTTGGTCCTTGTTCCAATTCTATTTCCCAAAACACTAAGAAGATTCGTCCTCAGTCTGTCACAAAAACATGGTAATCACACATCCAGCATAGCCACAGTCGTACAAAGAGCCCTCAAGGAGCTTACCCGGTTGGAGGACATCACTCGGTATTATTGGAGATATCATCGTCGATTACTGCTCTCCAATTTGGTGCTGAGTCTCGTTTATTGGCTGGCCTTTCTCGGAGTAGCCCCTTTGCTGCTTTGGTCTGTAGGGGCAAGCATCTCTTGGCCGGTAGTTATAGGCAGCCAGGTTGCCACACATTTCGCAGGCTACCTGATCCCAACTCCCGGAGCTGCCGGAGGTAGCGAAGTCACCATGGGATGGCTTTTGCACACCCAACTTCCTGAGGAAAGGCTCATTCTCTTCCTAGGGCTCTGGCGACTAACCACATACTACTTAAGCCTTATTTTAAGCAGTCTAACCATGCCCTGGGCCTTGCGCTGCATGAGAAAGGGCGCCCCTCATCAATCGGGTAACGCCCATTGAATCTCCCGAATATCTAGAAACAGATCCTGCCAGAACCTAGAACCCGTCTATACTCCATCTAAGCAGTTTGGACGCTCCATAGGTAGCATCTTTACCTCCGTGGAACAGGTCACTCAAATTCTCCTCTGGCAACTCACCCCAAAGATCTTGGTTGTTAATTCTGATCATCAAACTATGACCCACATTCCACTCCACCGGAAAATCCGAGGCGATGACAGCGGGAAAAACAGCTTCAGCAGGCTCATCTCCACACAGACTGGCCACAGCATGTCGTATCAGCTTTCGAAAGCTTGGGCCAGCGTCACCGCGGCAGGCAAAATCCTGCACCCTTATGAGATCGTCATTAAGGCCCTTGGCCACAATAAGATATGCTATAATCTCTCCCTTTTCCTCCAATACCCAGCCCCGCCCCACCTGGTTGGGAATCCAGCCCCGCAACACCTCTGTCATGATCCAATCACGCCAATAGTCAAAGTGGTCGCGAACGATGGCCCCGTTAAACTGAGAAGAGTACTCGTGGTAAAGCTCCCCAATTTGCCGTAACTCCGAGGGCTCCTGGAGGTTAATCAGCTTGACTTTAGAGTTTTTTCGGGGAGAGACTACTGCCTTTTGCCAGTATTCATCGACTTGTTCCCATCCATAGCGGGCATAGTGCCGATGGGTGCCAGTGCCCAGCATGGAAAAATCCAGTCTCTCGGCTTCCATGTGTTCTATGGCCATCTGAAGAAGTTTACCAGATATGCCTTGCCGTCGATATGCTTCCTTAGTGCTTACCTCTCCTATCCCGCCCATGGTGTACTGATTACCTGCGAGATAGATACTTCGTTGGAAAACCCGGACAGTACTAACTATCTCATCACCGTCCACTGCCACGAACACACTATGTCGATCCCGCCACGGATCGTTGTACCAATGGTTCATGAAGTACTGGCGAGAGGCTTCTAAGTCACGATATTGGTCGAAAACAAGGGCCACATGATCAAACCAATTCTCTAGTTCCGATGACAACAAAGTGCGAAACTGTATCAACTGCGACCTCTCCTTTCCCTGGGTATTGCCGGTTGTTTAAGCACTATATTCCGCAGGTTCTATGATAATCCTACCCCGTGCATGGTATTTCTCGAGGCGGCTAGCGCAAAACTCACGGATAAAAAAGGACCGAACCCAGGGGTCCAGTCCTATATCCTAGCGACAAAGATCAACTAGCAACACTTGTCGCAACCCTTGTTCTCATTGAAATACACTGGCTTGCCAGTCTTGGCGGAATCGTAGATTGCCTCGAGAATCTGAGTTACTACATAGGCTTCCCGTGGCTTTACCAAAGGCTCTGTATCATTGATAATACTATCGATCCAAGCCTTGGCTTCTTCCAGACCTGGATCCTCGTCATCGGCATCGTAGAAAGCTACTCCCTGACCCCGCATGGCCGGTTTGGTAGTGTAGAGTTTGCTGAACCTCTCACCATTGATCCGCAGCCCATCGAGCATATCGGCTCCAGCCTTAGTACCGCAAAGAACCGTCATGGCTTCTCCCACCTGCAAGGTGTTGAGGGCCCAGCTAGATTCGAGAATCACTGTCATGCCGTTATCAAATTGGACAAATCCAAAGGCAGAGTCTTCTGTGGTGAACTCCTTAGGATCCCAGGGGCCCCAGGGATTGGCAGCGTTCTCTCTGTCTGCTAACTTCCTGTAGGTAACACCCATGACGCTAACTGGCTTGTAGTTGCTGGTAAGCCACAAAGTCAAGTCCAAAGCATGGGTTCCAATATCGATGAGGGGGCCACCACCCTGGCGCTTCTCATTGAGGAAGATTCCCCACGTTGGCACACCACGGCGACGCACAGCCAGGGCCTTGGCGAAGTAGACCTCGCCTAGTTCACCGGCATCACATAAGTTTTTCAGGTACTGGGAGTCGGCGCGGAATCGATTCTGATAACCGATGGTCAGTTTTTTACCTGTCCGCTCAGCTGCCTCCACCATAGCCATAGCTTCTTTGGAATTGATGGCCATGGGTTTCTCGCACATTACGTGCTTACCTGCCTCCAAAGCAGCAACGGTGATAGGTGAATGATCATCATTGGGAGTCAGCACATGGACAACGTCGAGATCCTCTAAGGCTATAAGATCACGGTAATCAGTGAATACCTTGGCACCAGGTGCCCCATATTCTTCGGCACCCTTTTCTGCCCTCTCCTTGATGACGTCACAGAAGGCCACCATTTCAACATTATCCAATTTAGCCAGGCTGGGCATATGTTTGCCATTGGCAATGCCACCCACACCTACAATACCGACCTTCACTTTCTTGCCTTTCATTATAGGTATACCTCCCTTTCATATGGCACCATATATTCCAATGTTTCGCCATGGCAACGAGACTTCCTCTTTCCCGTAGAGCCAGTTCTCGATACGTATACACCAAAAGGCTGCCCCAAAGGGCAGCCCGCTGGCCACTGCCTACTAATCACGAACTAGCTGCGTCACCAACCTACCAGTCTTCGTCCTCTTCATCTCCGAGGTCAAGTGTGATGGTCTTCTCCAAAGTAGTCCCGGGCTCAACAATCAGACCTCTCAGCCACTGGTTATTGAAGCCGTTGGTGATTTCCAGGTCATATTCGCCTTCTCGTACTTTGGCTGCCCAGCGACCACTATCATCGGTCTCTAGATCGCAAATATATTCATACTCATCGGCGGAGTATAACATCACCCGTATCCATTCGTAGTCTTCTTCGCCGATCAGGCGTACCTGGATTCGCCCTATGCCGCCTAGCTCAAGGGTTTTCTCCGTAGTACTTCCACCCACAACCTCTACATCACGTATCTTCTTATTGGCGAATCCTTCACCAAGGTTAATCAACTCAAGATCATAGCTACCTTCACGGAGCTTTTGCTCATAAGCCCCTTTCTCTGTCCCTTCCAGGTCGCAGACATATTCCTCATAGTCAGTCTCCGCGGCAAATACCATGATACGGCCTTCTATATGATAGGGCCTACC
>JAAYRF010000142.1 GCA_012518905.1 Bacillota bacterium
AAATGAATGCCTATGGATATTGTCAAGGGCAAATCCATCGAAAGATGGAGGCGCAAAGTCACGGGCCTAAAGCTTTTTGTCTATGCCAAGGTAGCCGGACTGCCACCATAGTAGGCATATATATAGGCCCTTGTCATGTATCCGGGGTTCGGGCTCGCTGGTTGCCATCATCGGCCTGAATCCCGTTTTACGATACTTAGGAAGTGTCTGCCAGAGACTGGAGTGATTTCTATGGCCTCTCTTGAACTCTTTGGAAAAACTGGCGACATCTTGCATAGAGCCTTGAGTGCCGAGAGTTTCCGATATGGAGTTAGAGCCCAGAACTTGGCTAACACTAATACACCACTGTACAAGCGTCAAGATGTGGAGTTCGAGTCACTTTTGGCGGCGGAGCTTGATAGGAAAAATGGCTCCATAGCCTTGAAGAAGACTCAAGCTCGACATATCGGAAGTGACCCCGCACAGGCTAGTCCCCGTCTGATCACTGATAACGTCTCTACCATGCGGTATGATGGGAACAATGTGGATATTGAACGCGAGATGGTCGCCTTGACGGAGACTGCTATTCGCTATCAGGTTTTGGCAGAGCAACTCTCGCAACAGATCAGGCAATTGCGAACGGTGATCAGTGAGAGAGTGAGCTAAATCGCCCCTATAGCGATGAAGGACTCCTTTATGATTATAACTATATGAGGAGGGAGCAGTATGGGGATCTTTATTACTTTGCGGATTAGTGGTTCAGCCCTAACTGCCGAGCGGTTGCGTATGGATACTATTGCTAACAACTTGGCTAATGCCACTAGCACTCGGACTTCTGAGGGTGGCCCGTATCAACGCCAGGTTCCAGTGTTTGCTCCTCGGACCGCAGTACGGCCGGATAGACTAGGTTTTCAAGGGGCTGGAGTTCAGGTGATGGGGATCAACGTAGACCCTTCGCCGCCAAGGCTGGTATATGAGCCTGGCCACCCCGATGCCAATCCCGCAGGCTACGTGGCATATCCTAATGTCAACGTTGTAACCGAGATGGTAGATATGATCAGTGCCACGAGAGCCTATGAAGCCAACATTACTGTGATCAACTCATCTAGAAACATGGCTATTAAAGCTTTAGAAATTGGACGCGGTTGATCCACCTACATAGGCCTTCCTTGGGCTTTAATGTCGAGTCACGTCGGGGTAAAGGGTGATGTATCATGAGAATTGTAGATGTAGGTAACCATGTGCCTTCGATAAGAACAAGTCAGGATGTATCTCGGCGGAACAAGGCATCACAGAGCTTTGCTGAGGTGTTTAAAGAAGCGTTTCTCTCCGTTGACACCCTTCAGAAAGAGTCAGACGTGATAACAGAGGCCTTTGTCATCGGAGACCCAACGGTAGAAGTTCATGACGTTGTTGTAGCAGCAGAGAAAGCACGCCTGGCCCTAGATTTGACTGTTTCCATCCGCAATAAGCTGGTGGAGGCGTATCAAGAGATTATGCGTATGCAGATTTAGCTGCTGTAGGGTAGAGGAAACTAACGCCTATAGGGATGGTGGCGTGGTTGAACGAGTTTTTGTCTAATTTAAGGGAACAGATAGCCAACATTTGGGGGAATATGGACCAGCAACGTCGCTGGCTGGTCATAGGAGCAACTGTGGGTGTGCTCCTTTTCCTCGTCTTTGGGATTAGCCACCTGACGAAGGTAGATTATGTTCCGGTGTTTACCCAAATGCAGATGGAAGACGCAGCTGAGGTAATTGCCTATCTCAAGCAAGCTAATGTGCCCTATCAGATTGGACAGCAGGGGAGTGCAATCTTGGTACCCCAAGGCAAGGTACACGAGGTGCGGATGCAGCTAGCCAGCGAGGGGCTGCCTAGGGGAGGAGTCGTAGGCTTAGAGCTTTGGGACCATACAGCTCTTACCGAAACCGATTTTGACCGGCGGATCCGACTGTTACGAGCATTACAAGGAGAGCTTACCAGAACACTCCTTGGATTGGAAGCTATAGAAAATGCCCGTGTTCATATTGTACTGCCGGAAAACAGTCTGTTCATCGAGGCACAAAATCCCGCCACAGCTTCGGTTTTCCTTGTACTCAAGCGGGGTCGTGTACTACAAGAAGCTCAAATCCGAGGCATTGCCCATCTAGTTGCCAGCAGTGTGGAAGGGTTAGTCCCGGAAAATGTCACTATAATAGATAATCGGGGTAATGTCTTATCAGACGTTCTTACCGTGGCCTCGGGCCCCGCAACCAGCGGTCAGGTGCTGCAGCAGTTGGAGATTGAGCGTAGCTACGAGACGGCGGTGGAACGAAGTATTCAGGCCATGTTGGAGCGGGTATTCGGCCTCGGTCGAGTGGTTGTGCGAGTGAAGGCAGATCTTGATTTTCACTACGAGGAAATGCGAGAAAAGCGCAGCGAACCAGTTGCCGGCAGCAAGGGTGTTGTTATCAGTGAAGAAACTCGTAGTGAGAGCTATCGCGGCACCCAAGGTGCGGGAGGGGTCCCTGGTGTAGCCTCCAATGTGCCAGGCTACGTGGCTACCGGGGCAGGTACCGGCGAATCGGAGTATGAAAGACAAGAGGTAACCCGCAATTACGAGATCAGTGTCAGCGAAAAGTACAGAGTGAAAGCCCCGGGGGAGATCCGCAAGCTTTCAGTGGCTGTGTGGGTTGATGGTGATCTAAATGAGCAAGAGCGGGAGCAAGTTGTGACAATGGTATCTTCCGCTGCCGGATTACAGCCTGAACGAGGCGATGTGGTGCAGGTGGGAAGCATGCCCTTTGCCACCGATGTGACAGTGCCAGTTAGCGGGCTTGGCGAGATGGCTGTCCTTGGTATCGGTGATTGGCGGATTCTAGCTCTGATTGTCTTAGCTATCTTGGCTTTAGCAGTACTGCTATTTAGAAGACGCAGGGCGGCTAGAATGGTACCTGTGGAACCAGCAATAGACTTAGTGGCAGAGCAGGAAGAGGAGATAATTGACCGACCACTCACGCCTGAAGAAGAGCGCCGTCTAGGGATTAGGCGACAGATTGAGCGCATGGCTGTGGAGGATCCAGAACAGTTGTCAAGGTTGATTCGTGCTTGGATGGCAGAGGATTAGCTTATCGCAAGAAGTCGTTTATTGTGGGGGCTAAGTGAATGTCAATGAGGCTTTCAGAACTAACTGGCAGACAAAAAGCGGCAATTTTGCTCATCGCGCTAGGGCCCGACGTTTCTGCTCGGGTTTTTAAGCATCTTAGGGAAGATGAGATCGAGGATTTGACTCTGGAGATCGCCGCTATGCAACGTGTCGAACCAGAGCATAAAGATGCCGTCATGGTAGAATTCCAAGAGCTTTGCTTAGCCAGCGAGTACATTTCCCAAGGTGGAATCGAGTATGCGAAGGAAGTCTTGGAGAAGGCTCTTGGCTCTGATCGAGCCCATGAAGTTATCGCCCGCCTCACAGCTTCTTTGCAGGTGAGGCCATTTGACTTTGCTCGCAAAGCCGACCCGAGTCAGCTGCTGGGGTTCATTCAAAACGAACATCCGCAAACAATTGCACTAATTATGGCATATTTGCAGCCTGAACAGGCTGGGATCATTCTCTCGGCTTTGCCCGCAGACCGCCAAGCCGATGTCGCACGCAGGTTGGCCACTTTGGATCGGACGAGTCCCGATGTGCTAAGGGAGATCGAAAGCACTCTGGAAAGGAAGCTATCCTCCTTCATGATTCAAGATTTTACCGCGGCTGGCGGAGTGGAGAGCGCTGTAGAAGTCCTCAACCGGGTGGATAGAGTCACAGAAAGAACAATTATGGACACCCTTGAGGAAGAAGATCCCGAGTTGGCCGATGAGATTCGCAAACGCATGTTCATGTTCGAGGATATCGTCAAGCTAGATGATCGGGCTATACAGCAAGTGATCCGAGAAGTCGATAGCAGAGACTGGGCTCTAGCTTTGAAGACCGTCAGTGATGATGTAGCCAATGCTATCTACAGGAATATGTCCAAGAGAGCCGGCGACATGCTGAAGGAAGATATCGAGTACATGGGTCCTGTACGTCTCAGAGATGTGGAAGAAGCACAGCAAAGGATCGTCTCTACCATCCGTCGTCTAGAGGAAACTGGTGAGATCATAATCTCCCGGGGTGGGGAGGACGAGATAATTGTCTAGAATTATTAAGGCCAATTTCCAGCCAATAATGGACGCCAATGGCCATAGAAAGAGGCAGGTGAATCAACCGGTGCTAATACCCACGGCACCCGAAAACAGCCAGGAGCAAGATCCTGCCGCTGCCATAGTTGATGCAGCTGCGGTGATGAGAACTGTCGAGAAGAGAGCCACCGAGCTCATGAAGCAGGCTGAAGAACGAGTGGTGGAGCTTATGACGGCTGCTGAGGAGCAGGCAACTCAGCTGGGATCGAGAGCCTATGATAGTGGGTTCAGCGCCGGGCGCGAGGCCGGGTACGAGGAAGGGTATGCCCTTGGCCACAAAGAAGGAGTGGCTGCTGCCCAAGCAGCTATGGGGGAAGAGATGGCTCTTGTTTTGCAGGTCGCCGGGGAATGCCAGAGCTTGCGCGCGAAGATTATTGCCCAAGCAGAAAGAGACATAGTTGTCTTGAGCTTAGCCATCGCCGAAAGAATCATTAAAGAGAAAGTGGAAAACAACCCAGATATTACAATCAAAGTAGTCAGAGATGTTGTATCCCGCCTGCAAAACGCCGAAAGAGGGGTAGTACGTGTACACCCATCGATACTGGAGGCTGTGGGCGGTTCCAAGGCAGTGATGCACGATTACGCAGGCTTTGAACTGGTGGGAGATGCCAGTGTAGAACCCGGGGGCTGCCTGGTGGAGACGGAGTTTGGTAGGCTGGATGCTAGGCTAGATACGCGGTTTCTGGATACTAGTCAAGCAATGCTTGGCCTTCTGGAAGGTGATACTCCTTGAAATATGCCTTCCCGCTAGATAAGTATCTGGATGAGCTTTCCCGTATTCCCGATGTGCGTGAATACGGAGAAGTGACGAAGGTTATTGGACTGACCATAGAGGCCAACGGTCCAAGGGCTCGACTGGGAGAAATCTGCCGAGTTTTCACAGACCCGGCCCAGAGTATTCCAGCTGAGGTAGTAGGCTTCCGAGATCAGCGCCTTATCTTAATGCCTTTAGGAGACATGAGAGGCGTCGGTCCCGGGAGCTTAGTACAGGCGACTCGCCAACTTTTGACGGTAGAGGTAGGCAGGAGCTTATTGGGCAGGATTGTGGATGGTTTGGGAAGGCCCATGGACAATAAAGGGTCCCTTAATGGAGACACCAGCTATCCCCTGCACAACCAACCTCCAGATCCGCTGGAGCGACAAAGGATCAGAGATTCGCTATCGGTGGGGGTTAGGGCCATAGACGGTCTATTGACTTGTGGTAAAGGGCAGCGCATCGGGATTTTCTCCGGCAGTGGCGTGGGCAAAAGTACCCTGCTAGGAATGATGGCCCGCAACACAGCTGCCGATGTCAACGTGATTGCCTTAATAGGTGAACGGGGACGTGAAGTCAGAGAATTCGTGGAACGGGATCTGGGGCCTGAAGGCTTGGCCCGATCAGTGGTGGTAGTGGCCACTTCTGATCAACCTGCATTAATACGACTAAAGGGTGCACATACAGCTACAGCCGTAGCCGAGTATTTCAGAGATCAGGGTCTCGACGTGCTTTTTATGATGGACTCTGTTACTCGCTTTGCTGCTGCCCAAAGGGAAATTGGTCTAGCAATAGGTGAGCCACCGGCCACTAGAGGGTACCCACCCTCGGTATTTGCGCTCCTGCCCAAATTGCTAGAGAGAACCGGACCCGGAAAAGATGGGACAATTACTGCCTTCTACACTGTTTTGGTGGAAGGTGACGACATGAACGAACCTATCGCCGATACAGTGCGGGGAATTCTCGATGGGCATATTGTACTCACCAGGCAGTTGGCCGATAGAGGGCACTATCCTGCTATTGATGTGCTAGCTAGTGTCAGCCGAGTCATGCCTGAAGTAGTACCCCGGGAACATCAACAGAGCGCCGCCAAAGTAAGAGAGGTGCTCGCGACCTTCCGGGAAATGGAGGATTTGATCAACATTGGGGCGTATAGGACAGGTAGCAACGCAAGGGTAGATCGGGCCATCAGGCTCATGGAACCGATCAATGGCTTCTTACGACAGGACGTTCGTGAGAAAACGGCCTTGGTAATGGCCCGAGACCAGCTATTGGAGCTTGCCGCTTCATAGCTGTGAGATTGAGCTAATCAGGAGGAGAGGGCTTGTCTTTCCAATTCAGTCTCCAAAGACTCCTTAATCTGCAGGAGCGGCTCGAACAGGAGGCAGGTATAGAGCTGGCCCGCCTGCACACTTTGGTGTCAGAGGCGAAGCATAAACTCCGCGAGCAAGAGAAGCAGCGAGAACAGCAACTGGCCGCTTGGCGTGAACGCATCCAAGGAGATCTAGATGTCAACGAACTGGAGTTGCATCATCGTTGGTTGGCTGTACTGGATGAAGCCATCATGAGGCAGGAAATGGCAATCGAGGAACTGCAAACAGCAGTGGAAGAGCAGCGAGCTGAATATCTCACTCTTCGTCGAAAAAGAGAGACCCTTGACAAGCTCCGGGAAAACGAATACTCGAAGTTTCAAAAAGACCTGCTAAAAAGGGAGCAAAGAGAGCTAGATGACATAGCAAGCACTAGATTTGTGCGGCGGGAGGCGTTGACCCCGTGAGGAAATGGATTCTTGTTATCATGTCTCTAATAATTGCTGTTGGGTTGGCTACAGCCATGTTGCATGCCACAGGTGTCATAGACCTTAGGAAGCAGCTGGTTAAGCAAGTGGAGACAATGCCTGCGCTAGCACCTCATCTAGAGACATATCGGACGGGTCAAGACGCCGAAAGAGAGATTGCTGAGGTTCAAGCCCAGCTGGAGCAGGAGCGAATAGAGCTAGCCCAAAGACATCTTGAGCTTGATGCAAGGGCAGAGGCTCTAGATGCTAGAGAGAAACAGCTTGCTGCATCCCAAGAGGAAATAGAGAAGGCCAAAGAAGAGGTTATGCAGCTGCAAGCAGAGATCGATGCCGCTAAGGCGGGATTACTAGAGCTTGACAGGTTACGGTCCATATATGCTGAGATGAGGGGTAAGGATGCCGCTGCCATCATGGGTCAATTGCGTCCGGAGATGATAGCCTTTCTTTTGGCAGAGATGGATCCCGAGGTAGCTGGGGGGATCCTTACTAATCTAGAGCCGAAACTGGCAGCCGAGATTACCCGCATGGCATTGACCAACAAGAAATGACCGGGCAACAGGGGCAATTGCCCTTGATGTATATACGCAGAAAGCCGATTTCATCGGCCTTGAAAAGGAAGGAGGTGAAAAGGACATGGCAGTAGAGTTGGTGCTCCATGGCATGGCGGAGAAGCCCGCCTCGCAGGCCCTAGTCGAATCAGATGAGGTTAAGCCTGGGAAAGCCAGCGAAGAAAATGCCCAGCGTTTTGCTGCTGAGCTGGATAAGGCTAGCCAGCGGCGACACGAAAAAGAGGAGCCAAAACCGCCTTCTCCGGCGCAACCGACCAAAAAGCGAAGGTTGGTTACTTCTTCGGAGTCCGAAGAACGAGACGAACTATCCCAATTGGTAGCGGCTTTCCTTGCTGATCCAAATCCTAGGTTAGCCGAAGCCATTTTGCTCCTTACGGGCAATCAGATTTACGATCCTGAAGAAGCCATAGCTTTTGATGGTCATGGGAAAGCACTAGAATTAGCTAGTGAGGAGGAGAGCCTGGTTTTGGAAATGCTTCCCGCCTTACTCAGGCTGGAAGAGGCGAGTACCCACGACGTTGTCTCGACTACGACGGTGGGTTCAAATGATGCTATCGCTTCGTATCTGCAAGCAGCCTTTGAATCAGGGCCCATGGAATCTACACCAGTATTGAAGACCTCTGGCACTGACTCGGGACCGGCAGTTGGGAGATCTCCTAACGACGAGGCTCTTTCTATGGTAACTACAGCTGGCCAGACACCTAGAGTTCGTTTCCTGGGGCTGGGTGGCTTTCGCTTCCGTGACGGTAGGCTGGTTGATACTGAGCAAGCGCTCAGTGGCCTCGCGGACGTAGATCATACCTTTGAGGCCAAGGAACTGGCATGGCGAAGTCTGTTTCCCTTCACCCAAGGCAGCAACCAACCCAAGGCGCATCCTTTGGGAAAGATGAGAGCTCAAGCAGCTATGACAGCACCTACAGGCAAGGAGTCGGCATTGGCCGCGCTGGAGTTGGATCCAGAAGGTCAGCCACTTTTGACCCATACGGAAGAAGCAGGGCCTGGGGGAAGTAAAGGACAAGCATCCCCAAAGGCAACAGCTATGGTGTTGGAGCTACCAGAGGCAGATCTTGCTGCCGATCAGGACAGAGAAATCCTAGTATCAGCAACTTTTGAAGGTCTCGGTTTGGAAGAGCATCCCATGGACGCTTCGATACGTGTGGCTCCATCTCTTTTTGACGAAGGATTCCACAACCCAAGAGCTACTCCGACAGCTAACGGTATGCCCTCGGGCTTTCCTGCAGACCGGGAAGAAATAATTGATGCAAACGTCGATGATGCCTTCTTATTGACGCCAGTGACTGAAGGAACGTCACGGGCCCAAGCAAAGATGCTGTTAGAGACTTATATTATCGACGATGAGCATGGGAGTCTGGTCTCGGACGCAGCAATCCCATCCCGCGCAGGTGGTGAGGAAGGATTGACGCCATCTGAGGATACAGAAGATGGAGCAACATCAGCAACTGTGGACAGGTCAAATCTTCTCGGAATTGAAGGAGAGGCCAAGAGAGCTTCACCTATGACTTCCATGGAGGAAAACGGAGTGGAGGAAGACGGAGTCTTTCATAAAGACTTTTCTTCCCAGCGAGAGAACGGCCTAGAGCCAGAATCCACCGTACGAACGCCAGAGGCTACCGTGAAGTCAGAGGACGAACTACGAGAAGCGTCTGCAATCAAGGAAGGACTGGCCCGTGAATTCGAGCCTGGTAACCAGGATTTGCGACCTGAGACTTCCTTGGGCGTGGCCATGACCCGAGATGTAGAGCATGAACCTAGGACGTTTGATCCAATGCATGGGACACGGCCGATTTCTGTAACACCAAGACAGGTAATGGAACAGATAGTCAAAGCAGTGGAGTTCGATATTACAGGCGAGTATGGGGAGGTCCGTTTGCAGCTAAAACCTGAGCATTTAGGTGAGCTGCAGGTTAAGATCGCCACCAACAATGGGGTAGTGTCCGCCACCTTTGTAGCTGAAAGCAATACGGTGAAGAGCTTGATAGAAGCCGGGTTGCCCCAGCTAAAGGATCAGCTTATGCAGCAAGGCCTAAGCATCCAGGATGTATCGGTACAGGTAGGCGGTGGCGATGCCCACAGCCGCGAACCTTATCCTGGGAGGCAAGCCGCAGCATGGCCCAGCAGTTGGTCCGTAGGAGGAGTTGGCACTACCGGTGCGGATCTATCCTCTGTATCCCCCATGCTGCACCGCCATTGGGGAAGCATCATTGACTATCGAGCTTAAGAAAGTCTCGCTGTCATAGGAGGTGAACTCAATTGTATGTAGCTAAAACCGGTGCGTCTCTCTATTCTAATAACACTACTAAGGCACCTGAGGAGCAGAATATTTTGGGCAAGGATGATTTTCTGCGACTCTTAACTACACAGCTGAAATACCAAGATCCCATGAATCCAGTACAGGATCAGGACTTCATAGCTCAATTGGCCCAGTTTACTGCCTTGGAGCAGACTCAGAACCTTACCACGGTAATGGAGGCCTTTGTGGAAAGCCAGGAGCGGATGGCCATAATCGGCCAGGCCACTGGCCTTTTGGGCAGGGAAGTCACT
>JAAYRF010000143.1 GCA_012518905.1 Bacillota bacterium
ATATGCAAACATGCATCTAGGTTGGCTGCATGAATAGGCTCTTCCAGAGTGCCCAAAACCCGTACTGCGGGAGGCAGGGTACCCAAAGAACAAAGCTTCGCCCCTACCAGAGGGCCTAGGCAATCCCCAGTGGAGCGGTCCGTACCTATACATAGGATGAGCAGCGGTTTTTGATACGGATCCAGCCGTCTGTGGAGAAACCCCCAGAGATCCTTGGTGAGGGCCTCAGTAGCTTGCGGGTCATCAACATGGACTCGGGTTATGTCCTCTGGACTGCTGTCTACCCCCAGGATTTTGTTCAACTCCACCACCCCTAGTGCCTAATCACTTACAGTGAAGTATATGACGAATCATCCTCGCCTATACATGTAAGGAGGCTGACTATCGAGGGAAGATGAGGGGCGAGAGATGACCGTGAAGGGCATGTCATGGTACATGGCAGCCACTTTCGTTGGGGCTGTAGTAGGTGCCGGGTTTGCTTCTGGTCATGAAGCGTTGACCTTCTTCAATACCTATGGCATCTGGGGCCTGATAGGAATAGGAATAGTTACTGTGGGCTTTGTATCCATGGGGGCCTGCAATTTCACGCTGGCCCAAACCACAGCTCATGGTTCCTATAGACACATCTTGGAGATAACATGTGGAACGAAAGGCGCAAGATATTATGATGTTATCGTAACCTGTTTCCTTTTGGCAGGTGTTGGGGTCATGTTGGCGGGGGCCGGCTCCTTGGCCACCCAGCAATGGGGTTTACCTTTCCTTGTAGGCGTCTTGGGCACAGCGCTTGTGGTTGGCTTAAGCGCATACGTTGGCATAGGAGGGGTGCTGTGGGTAAACGCCGTGCTAGTGCCAGGGATCATATTATTCACCATGAGCCTGGGGATAATCGGTTTGGTAAGGTTGTGGCCATCATTGACAGAAGTGGGTATTGATGCCTTTTGGAAAGCCCTTCCATCACCTCTGGTGCCCAAGTGGTGGATGGCGGCATTTACTTATCTATCTTATAATTCGTTGCTAGGTATAGCAGCTTGCATACCTCTTGCTGCTTCCTTATCCAATAGGAAGAGCGCCCTTTGGGGTGGAGTATTGGGTGGAATGCTCCTTGGCCTGCTTATTCTAGCTAATACCTTAGCCATCTGGGGAGCCGGGTCAGCGGCTGTTGATAACCCGGTACCCATGGCATGGATCACCACTGACGTACATCCTCTGCTAGGAGATTGCTATGCTATTATCATCTGGTCAGCCATGGTGACTACTGCAGCAACGAATCTATTTGCAGTCACTAAGCGGTTGGGGAGGGAATCACAGCTTTCCACCATAGTGGGTTTACTTATCTTAGCCCTGGCACTCTCTTTTACGGGATTTAGTGCCCTAATCGGGCTTCTCTACCCAGTTTTCGGTTATCTCGGATGCCTTTATGTCTTGCAGACACTAATCTATTTTGTGCGCAGGTGGCTTCGTAGATTACAAAACAAGCGGCCATAGTGGCCAGAGGTTGGCTTTGAATCAGTGTCCACTCTAGATAACATGACTAGGGTGCGATATAATAGGTACAAAAATGGGAGGTGCCAGACCTGGCATCGCAGCAGGCTCTGGATCACTGATGGCCGAAGAAAAGTCCATGGAGCTTAAACGACAGATCAATCGTTCAACTGAGATAGGCAATCTAGACGAGGCCCTGGAGGCGCTAAATTCTTTGATGGAGATAGACGGAGAATCTGCCTTCGCCTATAATAAATTGGGGATCATCTCTGCCCGACGTGGAGATATGATAAATGCTAAGGCGTATTTCGAAAAAGCCCTAGCCCTTGACCCTCAATATGCCCAGGCGTACAGCAACCTTGGCAACGTCTATCGAGAAGCCGGAGATCTCGGGCAGGCCATCGCCTACTATCAACAGGCGATCAACTGTGACTCTCAGTATGCTACCGCGTACCATAATCTTGGGGTTGTTTACAAGCAGAAGGGAGATATCCAGAAAGCCGTCGAAAACCTAAAGCAAGCAAACAAGTTGCAGCGAGTGATGGCTCGTAGGGAGTTAGCTGATTCTCCTGTTGGTAGAGTAACTCCAATAGCTTGGCTCATCGTTGCTATCGTCATAATTGCATTGATCTACATAACTCGCCGCTAATTAGCCAGGCGCGGGAGGGATTCCTTGCTCCTTCTGTCAACTATACGCAAGCAGTATCGCACCTTGCCATACTCGGTGGGGGAGGCGGGGCCATGCCCCGGAAGGAGGAGACCTCGTGTACCTAGTGATTCGTTTGCGCCGCCCGGTCTTATTGCTGATGATGGCGGCTTTGATCATCGCATGTATATCAACGGTGGGGTATGCCTTTGTAACCTCATATTTCACCTCGGATGCAATAGCTCAGGGGGTTAGGGTGGCGTCAATAAACGTTGGAGGCCTGACCTATGGCGAAGCCTCGAGTTACCTGGCTGGTTATCTTGAACAGATTACCGATAAGCCGGTGACAATCGTGTATGGGTCGATGCAGTGGGATGTTGTTCCTTCACAGATTGGCGTCACGACAGATCTCGAGAGTATTCTGATCTCTGCTTTCCAGATAGGCAGGCAAGGGAATCTGGTCAGACGATTGGCAGATCATCTGCAGAGCCAAACCCAAGGCTGGGAGATTCCCCATATTGTGTCAGTGGACCAAGGCAGGCTAGTCTCCGCCTTACGTAAAATAGCTGTTAGTGCCAATATCCCCCCTATTGATGCTCGTATAACCGTAACCCCCGATGACGAGATAGAGATTATTCCAGGCTGGCCCGGCCAGAGGGTAGACATAAGTCAACTGGCCAACGAGGTCATAACCGCTTCTACCCGGCCATATGACCGTGTAGTACGAATCACTCCCCAGATAGTAGTGCCGGATTTTAGCACCGAAGATGCCTATAATCTGCACATCAGGCGGCCCATAGCGCAGTTTACCACAACCTTCGATCCCCGAGATGAAAACCGAGCCAATAATATCCACCTGGCTGCA
>JAAYRF010000016.1 GCA_012518905.1 Bacillota bacterium
AAAGCAACCTCCACAGCTTCCTGTCGAAGCCTCTCCGTCTCAAAACGGTTCTCAACAGTGCGAGGTGCCTCTACATCCCTCGGGCTCACTTGCCCAACCTTCAAGTCGTATTGCAACGGAACCAGGTTGGCCACCAGAATACCCGATAAGGTGAAAAAAATGATGGCGGCCACCAACAGTCGTCTTACACCGGCCTTCTGCCAGATCTCTTGCGCCTTTTGGACTATCGTCTGGCCCAATTCTCTTATTTTATTCTGTCTACTCATGAAGTCAGCCACCACTCTCGCTTATGGGTGTCTATCCTATCTAGCCCTTACCCTCGGTGTTGCGACTGATCAAAACGCTCATATGCATTGATGATGCGCTGTACCAGATGATGCCGCACCACATCTGCCTCGCCTAGCTCTACGATGCTGATCCCTTCTATGTCCCGCAAAATATGCCGTACTTCTTGTAGGCCAGAGCAAACACCCTTGGGCAGATCAATCTGGGTGACATCACCGGTGATCACCATGCGGGAGCCGAACCCCAGCCGGGTTAGAAACATCTTCATCTGTTCTGAAGTAGTGTTTTGAGCCTCATCGAGGATAACAAAGGAATCATCCAGGGTTCTACCCCTCATATAGGCCAAAGGTGCCACCTCAATGGCCCCACGCTCTAAGCATTTGCGAAATCCTTCAACTCCCAGAATATCATATAGGGCGTCATATAGAGGTCGCAGATATGGATCAACTTTTTCCTGCAAGTCCCCCGGCAGAAAACCAAGGCGTTCTCCGGCCTCTACCGCTGGGCGGGTCAGTATGATCCGCTCGACCTCCTTGCTTCTTAGGGCAGCCACCGCCATGGCCATGGCCAAGTAAGTCTTACCGGTGCCTGCCGGTCCGATACCAAAAACAACAGGATCCTGGCGCATAGCGTCAATATATCGTTTTTGCCCCAATGTCTTGGGTGTGATTTTCTTGCCTCTGGCAGTAATCTGCACCACATCCCCATTGAGGCGGACTAGTTGACCGTTCTTACCAACGGCCACTAGCTGAACAGCATATCTGACATCCTGAGCCGTTAATGGCCGGTCTTCAGCTATTTTGAGCAAGTCAGCTAGAATAAGCTGTGCCTTGGCAACAGCCTCCTTCTCTCCGGTAATGCCCACAACATTACCTCGGGAGATTAGTTTCACACCAAGCTCCTCGGCTAAGATCTTAAGGTTTTCGTCTCGATGACCGAAGAGGGCCAAGGCAATAGCATTGTCATCAATGGCGAACTTCTCCCTTATCAGGATCGCACTCAAATTATTGGCTTCCCCCCCGTATACCCTCGGCTTCCCTAGCTGGTAGGGGCCGGAACACTCCGATTTCCTCATGGACTTCCACAACCAGCCTAATTCTCACCAACGGATCTCCGTTGCGGTCTTCGCAAATGACGTCTACTGCCTGTGAGACAAGCTCTGATTGCGGACCCAATCTTCCCTCAATATCCTCCCAGGCATGGCGCCAAGCATCCTCTTTGGCAGTCTCTAGGTCAATCTCCATTCTCTCTAGCGTGAGCTCATGATAGGTTACAGACACCAACTGCATCGGTATCCGCAGACCTAAGCGGGGTACCCTCAACTGTCGGGTCTTAACTTCCTCTGCATAGTGGGGGAAAGGTGATTCTGTTGCCCCCCAACCCCATCGCCTGGCACCCAAGATGAGGTAGTGTCCTGACCGCATTCTTTGAGTTCTCTGCTTTACGTAATGAACCAGGCTTGCTTCACCAAAGCCTGTATACCAAACCCGCCCCTTAATCACTCCCGCCGCTCGGAGATGCTTGGTGCTACCATCTCCCGGCAGTCCGTATTCCGTCAGCCCCCCGTCAATTAGCACTTGCCCTTGGCTAACAGTCTCTCCCTCTGTCACCAATACATTTCCGACAAAAGGAATCACTTGAGTGATTAGTGCCGCTCTCTTGGCGATAATATCTCCCGGTGCCAGCTGATCTTTGGGGGCCTCAACCCGCTCTACAATCTCGATCTGCAGCAGAGTCCCCTTTAGTTTCACCCCAACCCAAGCCAACTGAGGTAACTCCAACATGAGCCTATGCTCTAATGCCATGGGTTCGATTGAAGTGCGCCAGGTCCCGGGCTGGACTCCCGCCGTCTTGAGAACCTGTAGAACTAAGGCACCATCGAGCTCATTGACGCCGTTGATCTGGATAAACCAAACAATGGATGATAGCAGGTATATAGATAAGATGCTTAACAGGGCGCCAATCAAAAGAGTATAGCGGTGCTTAGCTCTCTGCCACAAGAAAGGGAGCCCTGCTTTGTGCCGGATCTCGACAGTAACAGGTGCCGACCGCACAATTCCCCTTAGCTTGCGAAAATCTGTTACATTGATCCGAGCTACCAGGAGCTCCCGGCTGAGGCGTTCCACATTCCATAGGTATATGCCCTGTCGGGATACCCCATTGAGAAACTCCTCTATACCCGTACCTTTGATTTTTATTATAACATACCCCTGATGCAATGACCACAAATCCCTAAGGAGCAAAGCAACTCACTCCCTTTGCCGGTCAAACTGGACACCTTCGATTCTACCGATAGCGACTAGTTCTGTCGCGAGCAGAGAATCGATCTTGAGGCGTTCCCCAGTGATTATGATCTCGCCCCGCTTCACCCGAATACGGATCCTATCGGGCCCATATGCCAGTATCCCCTGGTGGTTCTCTATGAATATCTCCCTATCGCCAACAATGGTAATCCGAGCAAGATCCAAGATCACATCCTCCGGCAACTCAAAGGAACTAGCTAATCCCTTAAGCAGCCGCCCTTTTTTCCATGTGCCCATGACCTCCCCCTCCTAGCACTTATCCACTTATCCTTATGCTCTCGAAGGGGCTTTCATTACGGGCATACAAAGATGCCACTTTCTCCAAAGAAGAAAGTGGCATGGCATGTCAGATATTAAGCTTTGAGTGGCTAGCGGCTGCCGAAAGGTCGATAGGGTTGAACCGCCCGGGGCCTGCCCAGAATTTCTGTCAAGATGACTGCTCGACGCCAGTCTATACCGGTGACATCCGAGTACCCACCATAATCACCAGGTAGCCGGGCAGTCATTGCTGACGACGGGATTGCCCTAGGGCTAGCCAAATCAGTATGTGGGAACTCGCCTATGTCTTCGCCTTCTGTCTCCCATAGCTCAAATGCCTGCTCCATGGGCTCCCCGGGGGAAACTGATACAATAATGGTGTCCTCAACTTCCTCGACGTCTTCTGGTTCTTGCTCTTGTGCAGGGATAATGGTCTTATCAGGGAAGACGGGGTCACTAAGTACAGGTCCCCGTCGCATCCGCTCAAGCACAGCTCCTACCACAGCGCCTATTATATAGAGGATAACGATTATTCCAAAGAGATCTGCCACACTCATCACCTCTATGATCGCGGTCTTTCTCTTTCGCCGCCCTCTACTGCTCCCGGACCCTCCTGAGATTCTTTGGCGATAGCCTCTCTCATGCCTGTATCGGCCAGAATATTCTGCATGGAGTAGTAGTCCATTACACCCATGCGGCCCTCCTTGAGAGCTAGGGCAAGGGCTAAGGGTACCTCAGCTTCAGCCTCAACCACTCGGGCGTGCATTTCTTCTACCCGGGCTCTCATCTCTTGTTCTAGGGCCTGGGCAGCAAAACGACGCTCCGCAGCTTTGGCTTGGGCAATATGCTTATCTGCTTCAGCTTGATCCATTTGCAGCCGAGCCCCGATATTCCGTCCCACATCGACATCTGCGATATCAATGGACAGAATTTCAAAGGCCGTACCGGCATCAAGACCCTTACTTAGGACTGTACTGGAGATCCGATCTGGGTTTTCCAAAACTTCCGCATGGCTTTCCGCTGATCCCACAGTAGTGACAATCCCCTCTCCGACTCGGGCGATAATAGTCGGCTCACCGGCTCCTCCCACCAGCCGATCGATATTAGCTCTTACCGTAACCCTTGCCTTGGCTTTAAGCTCAATACCATCCTTAGCTACCGCCGCAATCACCGGCGTCTCAATCACCTTGGGGTTTACACTCATCTGTACAGCCTCTAGAACATTACGGCCGGCTAAATCGATGGCTGCTGCCCGCTCAAAAGTAAGTCCTATTTCAGCTCGGTGGGCAGCGATGAGGGCATCAATGACCCGATCAACATTGCCGCCAGCCAGGTAATGCGCTTCCAATTTGTCGATAGTCACATCGATACCCGCCTTGAGAGCCTTAATCAAGGGCATTATGATACGACCCGGTGGCACTCGCCGGAGCCGCATACCGATAAGGGTGACAATACTCACCTTGACTCCCGCAGCCAAGGCCGATATCCACAACCCGATAGGAATGAAGTTCAGCACAATCAGAACCGCAACAGCTATGAGTATAATAGGAACCCACGCAATGAAATACATCTTCCAGAGTGGTCCAACCATCTGTAATGGCGGACTACTCCTTCACCTCCTTTATGCTCTACACTTCTTGGTCAGATAACGCAACGGCCTTTACGACAACCCGATTACCTACCATACTGATCACCTGGATCTGGCTACCTCTAGATACAAACTCCCCCTCTGTCACCGCATCGACCCGCTTTCCGTCTATCTCTACAATGCCCGCAGGCCGCAATGGTGTCAGGGCTGTGCCTAGCTTCTCCACTAGTTCACTCCCTTCCGGGAGAGGAACCTCAGCGTCGGGACTGGCGGTTTTATCTATAACTGTCTTTAAGACCAGCCGCTCCCATGCTCCACTTCGCCGAAAGCGCTTCCACCCGATGACGACGACAAATGCTGTAACCATCAATGCAACTGCCAGGTTTACCAATCCCGCCTCGGTTGAAGCGTAACTTAACACTATACTTCCAAAAATGCTAGCCAGGCCGAGAAGCCCAACCAGACCAAAGCCAGGAATCACGAAGACCTCGATCAAGAGCAACACGAATCCGGTCACAAACAGAAAGACCTCTTCCCAACCTGCGAGACCAATGATCATTCGGCCGCCGAAAAATAGGACCAGACCTATTATACCTATGGTACCGGGTACACCGAACCCAGGGGTCAAAAGCTCCAGCACCAAGCCAGCGAAGCCCAAGATCAGGAGCAAAGAACTCATCACCGGCAAGGTAATGAAACCCGCTGCTTTTTCTGCCCAAGTTGCCTTAAGCACCCTGGTGCCAAGCCGATCATATCCCAGATATCGCAAGACCTCCTGGCGGCTCTGGGCAATAAAATCAGCAAAGTCTATATCAACGGCATGATCGGCGCTGAGAGTCAATATCTTGCCCTCCGCCACCAAACCTGCTATGGCGATATCTTGATCCACCATTGCAGCAGCTACCTCGGAATCCCTTCCCCGCCCCTGAGCTGTAGCCTCGAATTCCGCCCGTACAGCTGAAATCGTCTTCTCTTCTGCAGGTCTAGGTTCGGCAGCACCTATACTAGAGCCCGGTGCCATTGCCAGATGCTCAGCTGCCAGAGCAATCAAGGCACCGGCAGACCAAGCTCGCTCCGTCACGTAGGCGATGGTCGGAACAGGTGCAGACATGATCGCATCTCTGATCTCAGTGGCAGCGTCAACTCGCCCGCCAAAGGTACTAATTTCAAACAAAATGGCGCCTGCTCCCTGCTCTACCGCCTCCCCTACCGCGCGCTGGACAAACCCTGCCAGTCCCCACTCAATGGTTCCCCGCACGGGCACTACCCAGACATCCGCAGCCTGGGCAACACCCGATGCGAGTAGGCCCATAAGCAAGAAGAGAAGCAATACGGTGCTACCTGCGACCCTAGATCGAGGACAACTCGTTCCAATGGACATTGGCTATCCCCCCAATCTCCTCAAGCATATAATACCCCAAAAAGTCTCACTATGCCAGAAATTTAACTCTTGGGGTAATAGTCCCTTTTGGACCCTATAGGAAAAACCCGTTGCCACTGGACAACGGGTTCAACTCTGTTAATTACCGATAGCGCCTCTTACGTGCTGCCTCGGATTTCTTCTTACGCTTTACACTAGGTTTTTCGTAATGCTCGTGTTTACGCGCTTCGGCCATGATGCCCGACATACGACACTGCCTCTTAAACCGGCGCAGCGCTCTATCGAGGGATTCATCCTTGCCAACTCTGACTTGCGCCAACGACTTTCCCTCCCTCCGCCGCCAACAATAGCCCGCGCCTGCGCCTGGAGGTAGCCCGAAGGCCGAAAATACCCATTATTATCAGGTCTCCCTGCTACAGATGCGAAGGTACGGTTTCATTCCCATTATACCTGTCCCTAAGTCTAGGTGTCAACTCTAACCCGGAGGCCAGCCAAAGCTCCTGCCTCCCAAAAGATGAAAATGGACATGGAAAACACTTTGGGCAGCGCTTTCCCGGCAGTTAATCACAACTCGGTATCCATGCTCGGCTATACCTTCCTTTTCTGCCAAGTCCCGGATAACTAAATGAATGTGACCCAAAAGTCCCTGGTCTCCATCTTCCAGATCTGCGATGGTGGGGATATGCTTTTTCGGTATTACCAGTATATGGACTGGCGCCTGGGGATTAATGTCCCGAAAAGCAAGCACCATATCATCTTCGTATACTATGTCACTTGGTATCTCCTGTGATATAATCCGACAAAACAGGCAATCTACGCTCATCTATGCTCACACCCCCCCAACCTAAAATGACCACTTGTACCTAGCCAGTCTTCAACTATTTTCCCGCCGATTCCTTCTTCATCGGCCCTTTGGATTTCTACTATTTCGAGGTCTCCAGGCTCCCCCTGAATGCGGTGGGACTGCACTTTAACGTAAGTGGATGTGTGTCCTTCCCAGACACACTCTGACAAATCAGCTATGGCCTCTTCCCAAAGCACTTCCACCCTCTTGCCTAGATAAGTTCTATGGAAGGCCAGGCTGAGCTCTTTACCCAATTGAATCATCTGCTGACTGCGCTCGCTCTTAACAGAGGCCGGAATCTGGTTGGGGAAGCGGGCCGCCGCCGTACCCCGCCGGGGGGAATACCGAAACACGTGTAAACGGCTGAAGGCCATCTCTTTTACAAACTCCAGTGCTCTTTGAAACTGAGTATCAGTCTCGCCAGGAAACCCTACGATTATGTCAGTAGTAATAGCCACCCCTGGCAACCCGCTTCTGACTCTATGGATCACATCGCGGTATTCCTGTAGCGCATAAGGGCGACGCATGCTGTTGAGTACATCGTCATCTCCTGCCTGCAAGGGTATGTGCAAATGACGGCAAGCCTTGGGGTGAGTCCTTATTGTCTCGATCAACTCATCATCTATCTCAGGAGCATCAACAGATCCCAAGCGAATACGGGCCAGGCCCTCAATGTCGCTTAAAGTCCGAATGGCCTCGGCTAAGTCTGAAGGTGGACTTAGATCTGTACCGTACGCTCCCAAATGTATACCAGTCAGTACTATCTCTCGAAACCCTCGCTCCGCCAACCGCCTAGCCTCTTGGACAACGGCATCCAGATTCCGACTGCGGCTGGGTCCCCGAGCATAGGGAATCTTGCAGTACGAACAGAACTGATTACAGCCTTCTTGGATCTTAAGGGCAGCCCGAGTCCTGCCAAAAAAATCTGTCACTGGCAGTTCTTCAAATTCCTTAGCTTGAAGGATATCGCCCACAACCACGTTGGGTCCTTGTGATGCCGCCTCCTCTGTTAGCTGAACGATGCGGCCTCGATCCTGGTTGCCGATGACAAGATCAACACCTTTGATCCCCATCACCTCACCCGGAGCGGTCTGGGCATAGCAACCAGTTACCACCACTAAGGCCTCGGGATTAGTGCGCACCGCCCGATTGATCGCTTGGCGGGATTTGCGCTCTCCACTCCCGGTGACCGTGCATGTGTTAATCACATAGACATCTGCTTTCTCCGAAAAATCAACAATAGAGTAGCCCTCGTCTTTAAACAGCTCCAGGAGTGACTGTGTATCGTATTGGTTGAGCTTGCAGCCCAGTGTGTGGAATGCAATTCGCCTATCTGTCATCCTTTGAGAACCCCCCAGTCGAACTGAGCGAAGGGTCCGTTTGCCAAGAGCTCACTGTCCACGTCTCCCCAAAAATACTTATAGTTATTGTGCAGGTTCTATGTAGCGGTGCTCTCCCCATATCTTCCCATCTCTAATCTGCAGAAAGCCATAGGATCCCATGGGCATCATCCGACGATCCGTGGGAGAACCTGGGTTAAAAAGCAAGATGCCATTATGAAGTTGATTATATGGCCGATGACTATGTCCAAAGACTATGCAATCTACTTCGCTAAAAGCCTGTCGAGCCCGAGCGAGTGTATTGTAACCAGCTCCGTCGCCGTGGATGAGACCAATCTTTAGGCCACCTATCTCGATCATTTGTCGCCGAGGTATTCGATGTCTGACTTCAGGGTAATCCATGTTGCCATAAACTGCCTTCACCGGTGCCACCGTGGAAAGCTCCTCTATCACCGACCACTCCATGATGTCCCCAGCGTGCAATATTAGATCAACGCCGCCAAAAGCCATGAAGATCTCTGCCGGCAAACAACGAGCTCGCATGGGAATATGTGTATCTGATATTACTCCAATACGAAAACCAGTCTTAATGCCATATACCTCCTTGTATTGGGACCGCGGGCGCACGAGCCCGTTCAAGAAGCATTTTTAGTCAGCCCAGATCACCGCTTTCATATAGCACCAGGCTCGCCGCCACTATACCAGCCGTCTCTGTACGTAAAATACGGGCACCTAAGCTCAGGTAGGTGATTCCTGCTTCGCCCGCTTCCTCCACTTCCTTCGGGCTCCATCCACCCTCGGGACCGACGAAAATCCAAACATCCAAAGGAGGAGCGCTGTCTAGAGAACTCCCCACCGCCGATAGTACGTCTCTTAGATTTCCACCTGTAGCTTTCTCCCATGGCAAGAATCCCCGCCTGCCCAAGGGCTGTTCTTGGAATTTAGATAAGCTCTCTTGCCACGAGACTGGCATGTGAACCTTAGGCACCAAGGCTCGTCCGCTTTGCTTCGCTGCTTCCTTGGCAATTCGCTGCCATCTTTCCACCCGCCGCACAGCCTTGTTCCCATCCAGCCGCACTATGGTTCGTTCGGTGACCACAGGCATGAAAGCAGTTAGACCTATCTCCGTACCTTTTTGTACTATAAAATCCAGTTTGTCTGCTTTCGGAAGCCCTTGCACCAAGGTAATCTTCAGCCTCGGTTCCGATAGGCTGTCCCGTATTGCTGTAATTCGGGCTACTGCCAGTTTACTATCAATGTTTTGCAGAATGGCTTGGTATTCTTTTCCGGAACCGTCACATACCACTATAGCCGATCCGACCTGCAAGCGGAGCACCCGAGCAAGATGTACTAGCTCATCACCATCGAGGCTAATCAGATCTCCATTAATCTGGTTAGGCTCAACAAAAAACCGCGGTCTCATAGTCTACTCACCATACATACCCAACCACTATCGCTCTCTTCTACGACTATACTAAGAGCGGCACCCTCAAGGGCCAGAGCCACTTCATCTCTCCTCCGCTCTATAATCCCGCTGGCAACAAAATGCCCTCCTGGGACCAATCTTTCAGTTACTGCAGGCAAGATATCAAGAATCACATCTGTGACGATATTAGCTACGATAAGATCCGCTTTCCCTTGTATGCCAGCAATAGACCCTTGGTGAACACTCACTCTAGCAGCAAGCCCATTTTGGGCCGTGTTGTCTTGTGCCACTTTCACTGCAACAGGATCTAGATCACAGGCCACTACCCTGGCTGCCCCCAGTTTGGCGGCAGCCAGACTCAAAATGCCCGAACCTGTCCCGATATCGTATACAATATATTCAGGTCGCACCAGTTGCTCCAGCTGGATCAAACATAAACGGGTGGTCTCATGTTCTCCGGTGCCGAAGGCCATACCAGGGTCAATATCTAGTACCACATCATTGGCATCAGCTGCAAAGACTTCCCATGTAGGCTTAATAATCAACCTTTCACCGATCCTCTGGGTGTGGTAATAGTCTCTCCACCCGTAGGCCCAATCCCTTTCCTCTACCAATGCCGTATTAAGCAGGGCCGGAGCTGGGTTAAGCCCAATCTCGCTTAAGGCGAGAACCCGTTCACCGATTCTGGTCACTACATCTGAGTTCCTGACATCACCAGGCAAATAGCCAATAATATCAACAGATGTGCATAAAGAACTTGGGTCTATCTTAGGATATATCTCTCCGTAACGATTGTTCTTCGCATATTCTTGCCAAATTCTGGGATCGTCAATCTCTAAGCCCCCGACGCCCACATCCATGAAGATACCTGTTACAGCCTCCACAGCCTCTGGGCTGGTCGTCACCTTGACCATCGTCCAATAGCCATCTACCACTACCATTCCGCCACCTTTGACTTGCGTCAATCCTTGCGTCCAAACCCATCAATGGCGTCCTTAACCCGTCCTAGAAAACCCTTATCTTGCGAAGGCTGTACCGTATCACCTACACTCTCACCCCAGCGTCTAAGGGTTTCTTTCTGTTCGGCTGTCAGATTCTTGGGGGTATAGATCTTCACCACCACATGGAGATCGCCCCGCCCATATCCTCTCAAATTGGCAATGCCCTTACCCCTAATTCGAAAAGAAGTCCCGGTTTGTGTGCCCTCCGGTATCCGTAGTTTCACACTGCCTTCTAGAGTCGGTACCTCTACTTCATCACCAAGGGCTGCTTGCACAAAGCTAATCGGCATCTCGTAGTAAACGTCGTTGCCCTGGCGCCGGAAGAATTCATGGGGTCTGACCCTGATAAACACATATAGATCCCCTGGGGGGCCTCCTCGCCTGCCGGCTTCTCCCTCCCCCGGCACCCTAAGCCTAAAGCCATTATCTATACCTGCCGGGATCTTGATACTGATCTTCCGTAAACGCCGCACTTGCCCCTGGCCCCCGCATTCGCGGCATGGAGTCTCGACTGTCTTGCCTTCTCCACCACAAGTGGGGCAGACTCTCACATTGACGAAACGTCCAAAGGCGCTTTGCTGCACATGCTGCACTTGACCGGTACCATTGCACTGAGAACAGGTGTGAATAGGCGTTCCAGGTTCCGCCTGATTGCCATGGCATCGGGGGCATACTTCCGTTCGAGGTAGCTCTATCTCAGTTTCCAAACCAAAAGCCGCCTCCTCGAAGGCAATCTCGAGGTCAAAGCGAAGATCAGCACCTTTCTGCGGACCTTGTCTAGCCTGGCGACCCATGGCACCACCGAAAAACATATCAAAGATGTCGCCGAAATCACCGAAACCCTCAAACCCACCGAAACCTTCAAAACCTCCGGCACCGTTTACTCCTTCAAAGGCAGCATGGCCGAATTGATCGTACTGCTGTCGCAGTTTTTCATCGCCGAGCACCCGGTAAGCTTCGCTGGCCTCTTTAAACTTCTCTTCGGCGTCAGGGTCATCCTGATTTACGTCAGGATGATACTTGTGGGCAAGCTTGCGATATGCCTTTTTAATTTCGTCTTCCGAGGCATCCCGCCCCACCCCCAATACCTCGTAATAGTCTCGTTTGGCCATAGTTGCACCGCCTCTTCCTGCGACTTCCAAAGAAAACCTCGTATCGCTAACCTGCAATATACCACAAAAAAGTGACCTGTGGCAAGCGGCGCGGCAGTCTCCGCCACCGCCCCAGACTTCACCCCAGGTCGTTTTAGTCAGACAACAGTACTACCTAGCCAAAAACGACTCTAGGTTAGTCATCGTCGACTACTGTATAGTCAGCATCTACTACATCATCCCCCCCGGGTCCATGGGTAGGTCCACCGTGGGTGTCAGTATGGGCCTCCTCCTGGTGGGGATTAGCCTGAGCGTACATACGTGATGTGACTGCATGCAAGGCCGAGCCCAATTCCTCAAGCTTCTCATCAATTAATTCCTTGTTATCATCTTCTCTGGCTTTGGACAGCTCCTCCTTGGCTTTTTCAATCTTCGCCTTCTCATCACTTGACACCTTATCGCCAAGTTCCTTCAGAGTATTATCGACGGTGTAAATAAGCTGTTCGGCTTGGTTCTTGGCTTCTATCAGTTCCTTGCGCCGTTTATCTTCTTCAGCGTGGGTCTCGGCTTCCCGAACCATTTTCTCAATCTCACTCTCCGATAGGCCACTGGAAGAAGTGATGGTAATCCGTTGCTCCCTGCCAGTACCAAGATCCTTGGCGGAGACATTGACAATACCATTGGCGTCTATATCAAAACTAACCTCGATTTGAGGTATACCTCTGGGAGCCGGCGGAATACCTGTTAGCTGAAAACGGCCAAGCGTCACGTTGTCCGCGGCCATGGGTCGCTCCCCTTGGAGCACATGGATATCCACGGCTGTCTGGTTATCTGCTGCCGTTGAAAAAACCTGCTTTCTACTGGTGGGAATAGTGGTATTCCGCTCAATGAGCCGCGTCATAACACCACCTAGGGTCTCGATTCCAAGGGATAAGGGTGTTACATCCAATAGTACAATATCCTTGACTTCACCAGCCAAAACCCCAGCCTGAATGGCAGCACCAATGGCTACACATTCATCGGGATTGACTCCCTTAAAAGGCTCCTTCCCGAGCTTGTTGCGAATGGCATCCTGTACCGCCGGTATCCTGGTTGAGCCTCCAACCAATATGATCTTATCGATCTCATTTGGTTTAAGACCAGCATCGTCCAGTGCCCTTTGTGTAGGTCCCATTGTGGCCTCCACCAAATCCGCTGTGAGCTCGTTAAACTTGGCTCGGGTAAGTCCGATGTCCATGTGTAAAGGCCCATCTTGCCCTGCACTGATAAACGGCAGGTTGATATTCGTCGTCTGCAGTCCCGACAATTCTATCTTGGCCTTCTCCGCCGCCTCTCTGAGACGCTGCATCGCCATGCGATCTTTGCTCAGATCGACCCCGGTCTGGTGCCGGAATTGCTCCAGCAGATGGCCAACTATGCGGTTATCGAAATCATCTCCACCAAGGCGATTGTTACCATGGGTAGCCAAAACCTCGAAAACCCCATCTCCTACCTCTAGGATCGAGACATCAAAAGTCCCGCCACCTAGGTCAAAGACCAAGAGTTTCTGGTCTTCATCTTTATCTAGACCATAAGCCAAAGAGGCAGCCGTCGGTTCATTGATGATCCGCAGTACTTCAAGACCAGCGATGGTACCAGCATCCTTTGTCGCTTGACGCTGAGCATCGGTGAAATACGCCGGAACCGTAATAACCGCTTGCGTGACTTCTTCGCCCAGGTAGTTCTCGGCTTCCTCTTTCAGCTTCTGTAAGAGCATGGCAGAGATCTGCTGAGGTGTATATATCTTATCATCGATGGCCACTGAATAGTCAGTACCCATGCGACGCTTGATAGACATGATGGTCCGCTCGGGATTGGTGACAGCTTGACGCTTAGCCACCTCTCCAACCAAACGTTCACCTTGCTTGGAAAAAGCCACTACGGAGGCAGTAGTTCTACTCCCTTCTGCACTGGGGATGACTACTGGCTCGCCACCTTCCATAGCGGCAACAACGGAGTTCGTCGTACCTAGATCAATACCAACAACCTTGCCCATACATCTTCCTCCTTCGTCTCTGGTGGGATAGGGGTTCCACAACGCAGCCTAATCCTGTAATTTGGCCACCTTGACTACCGCAGCCCGAAGCACCCGATCACGAAAACTGTACCCCTTCTTCAATTCCTGAATGACCCGATTGTCCATCACAGGATCGTCGATAGATTCAACCAAAACAGCATCGTGTTTATGGGGATCAAAGAGCTCTCCGTCCGCCCCTATTGGTACCAGACCTTCTTTACCCAAAATATCTAGCAGCTGCCGATAGATTAATTCCATGCCATTTCGAATAGACTCGGCGCTGGCATTTTCCTCAACTACCAGTGCCCGATCAAAATTATCTAGGACCGGTAGAAGCTCGCCAATAAGCTCCTCATTGGCTCTGATGATACTCTCCTGCATCTCCTTGCGAGAACGTTTGCGGAAGTTATCGAAATCCGCTTGGAGCCGCGTCAATCTTTGGGTCAGCTCCGCTTCTTGTTCCTGCAAACGCTGAAGCTCTTGTTGCAGGGCCTCCAAATCTAGTTCTTCTCCGGAATCCTCTCCTCCATCCATATCTTCGACTATGTCTTCTAGCAAGTCAACTGTGTCAGTTTTCTCCTCGGCAAAGTGCTGAGAATCAGAAGACCCTTGACAGCCGCAGTTATCGCAGCTGCAATCGTGTTTTTTCGCCCGTCCTCCTGGGGAGTGCTGGTAGTTTTCCATGAAAAGCGGCGCATAAGACCCCGTATCGGAGTACACGCGCCTTCTCTCCTTTCATCCTATTACCCGGGGAAGACCCGGTGGCCAAGCTCACTATGGGTAAGCATCAGTGACGCCGGGCATCAGAAAGCAGCTCGCTCAAGTTCATCGCAATACACTCCACGATGGTCACTACCCGTTCATAATCCATACGGGTTGGACCAATGACCCCCACTTTGCCAACAACTTGCCCGTCGATCTCATATGAGGCTGTCACTAAGCTGCAATCCTGAAATCCCTCATGTTGGTTTTCTCTGCCGATGGTTACCTGAATGCCTGATATAAAGGCATCACTAAGCAGGTCCCAAAGCATCTTTTCGTCATCCAAGACATTGAGCAAAACCTTAACCTTGTTGATGTCTCTAAACTCAGGCTGATTGAACAAGTGGATGGTTCCATCTAGGAAAACGTTCTCTTTCTTGATGTCCCGCAGACCCCTGGCCAAAAGATTAAGGGCCTCCGTCATAAGGACTTCATCGTTAACTTCTGCTCGCATCTCACCCACTAAAGAACTACCAATATCGGCCACCATCAGCCCAGACAATCGCTGACTGAAGAAATGATTCATTCGAGCTATCTCATGTAATTGCAGAGGTCGCAATGTCTCGACTATGCGGCTTTGCACAAACCCAGGATCTACCACCAAGACCAGGAGCACATGCCATTCATCCAAGGGAATCAGCTGCAAGCGTCGGATGGCACCGAACCTGAGATCGGGAGCCACCACAATCGATGTATACTGACTTAATAGAGCCAACAGCCTGGCGCTGCCGTGCACCAGCTCCTCCATCTGCCGATGCTCCGCTCTAAGGGCCTCGCGAATCTTGCGAATCTCCTCAACGGATAGCTCTTCGGGATCCATTAGGGCATCTACATAGAACCTATAGCCCTTGTCTGAAGGAATTCGCCCCGCGGACGTATGGGGCTGCTGTAAATAGCCATCTTCTTCCAGATCGGCCATCTCATTTCGAATAGTCGCAGGACTTACCCCCAAACCATAGCGACGGGCAATTGTCCGAGAACCAACCGGCTCAGCAGTATCAATATAGTCGTTGGTGATAGCCCTGAGTATCTGCCTCTTCCTCTCGTTCAACGGCATAATCACCACCACCCTTATTGGTTAGCACTCACTTGATTGGAGTGCTAACATGTACATATTAAAAATAGCACCGAGCACCGTTTTTGTCAAGACGATCCGACGAAAGCACACAGAACCTGGTTAGCCAAAAGTAGTCCACGGCTGCTTAAGCGCAGACGGCCTCGGTCCAGCTCTAGGAGCCCTTGGGCCAAGAAACCATCGATATCTTCTGGCCACAATTCCCACATGGATATACCAAACCGAGCTCGAAACTCCGCCAACGATACACCTTCCAGAAGTCGGAGCCCCAACATCATAGTCTCCCCGGCCTGACCCCGCAAATCCAGGATCTCCTCTTCCTCCTCGGGTAACTCATCTATGGCGATAAGATCATGATATTTCTTAAGTTGGTAGGTGTTGCCCCAGCGACGGCCTTGCCAATACGAATAAGCCCCCGCCCCCAAGCCCAAATACCAACGGTTCTGCCAATAGATGAGATTATGGCGTGCCTTATATCCCGGCAGGGCGTAGTTGGAGATCTCATAGTGTTCATAACCATGGTCCGCTAGGTACTGCCCTGTCCATTCCAGCATCGATATTACAGTATCTTCTATTGGCAAGGTGATTTTCCCCTGCCTATACCACTGACCATAGACTGTATCGGGTTCAATGGTCAGCTCATAGCAGGAAATATGCTCTGGGCGAAGCTTGACAGCCCTGGCCAGAGTTTCTTGCCAAGCTGCAAGATCTTGTCCCGGCAAACCTAACATCAAATCAAAGCTGAGATCTCGAAAGCCTGCCATCCGAGCCTCTTCTACGACTCGCAAGACGTCATTGACGTTATGGAGACGGCCCAGACGGGCCAAAAAAACGTCATCAAAGCTCTGAACCCCCAAGCTAAGCCGATTCACACCTATCTGCCTGAGGCCTCTTAACTCCCCTGCATCGATGGTACCGGGGTTTGCTTCCAGGGTTATTTCTGCCTCTTCACTCAAAGGAAGGCATCGTCTGATTACCTCCATCAGCCGCCCAATCTGCTCTACAGATAAAATGGAAGGGGTGCCTCCACCGATGTATAGGGAATGGAAAACATATGGGTTAGAGGCCCCCTGTGTCTTATTAAGCCAGCTTCGCCTCAGCGGGATCTCCCGAAGTAAGGCAACGAGATATCTCTCTATCACATCACTATATCCCTTATCCAGGGGATAGGAAACGAAATCACAGTAATAACACTTCCGCTGGCAAAAGGGAATGTGTACATAGATACCCGGTCGCTCATTCATCAAGGCTGAGTACGGCCATGAAAGCTTCTTGGGGCACTTCCACACTCCCCAACTGCTTCATCCGCCGCTTACCCTCCTTTTGCCGCTCCAAGAGTTTGCGCTTGCGACTGACGTCACCACCGTAGCACTTAGCCAAGACGTCTTTGCGCAGTGCTTTGATGGTCTCCCTAGCCACAATCTTACTGCCTATGGCGGCTTGGATGGGGACCTCAAACATCTGGCGCGGTATAACTTCCTTGAGTTTCTTGGCTAAGAGTCGTCCGCGATGGGCTGCCGTATCCCGGTGTACAATTGTAGATAGTGCGTCAACGGGGTTGCCGTTGAGCAGAATATCCAGCTTTACTAGGTTAGCCTCCTGATATCCTATGGGCTCGTAATCTAAGGAGGCAAATCCTTTGGTCCTGGATTTCAGACGATCAAAGAAATCCGTGATAATCTCACTCAATGGTAGATCATAGGTTAGCTGAACTCTATCTGTGGCAACATACTCCATATTGACGAAGGTACCTCGCCTTTCCTGACAGGTCTCCATTACCGGACCGATAAAATCCTCAGGAGTCATGATGCCAGCCCGCACAAAGGGCTCCTCAATACGATCAAACTCGCCTGCAGGCGGCAGCAAGGCAGGATTGTCCACCTTAAGATCACTGCCATCTACTTTGAACACATGGTAGACTACGCTAGGGGCCGTAGTAATAAGATTGAGCTCAAACTCTCGCTCTAAACGTTCCTGGATGATCTCCATATGCAACAAGCCCAAAAAGCCGCAGCGAAATCCGAATCCTAGGGCTACCGAAGTCTCGGGCTCAAAAACTAAGGCGGCATCGTTGAGCTTGAGTCTCTCTAGAGCATCCCTAAGATTGGGATGATCTTCATTATCTACAGGGTATAGGCCGCAATAGACCATGGGAGTCACTGGACGATAGCCTGGCAACGGCGTCGTGGCAGGTCTTGCCTCCAAAGTTATTGTATCACCCACCGGCGCATCCTTTACATCCTTCATGCCTGCAATTACACAACCCACGTCCCCGGCCGAGAGAAGATCGACGGGTACCATCTGGGGTTTGAAAACCCCTAAGCTATCCACCTCGAAGGCTCTCCCAGTGGACATCGTCAAAATGTTGTCTCCCACGGTGAGATTCCCCTCAACTACTCGAACATATGCCACAACACCCCTGTAGGGATCATAATGGGAATCAAAGATCAGAGCGCGCAATGGTAAAGCTGCGTCACCCTTGGGGGCCGGGATTCGATGGACAATAGCCTCGAGAATCTCATCGATGCCCTCCCCTGTCTTTGCACTGGCCAAAATCGCCTCGCTGGCGTCCAAACCGATATTATCCTCTAGCTCACGTTTAACCCGCTCGGGATCTGCCGCCGGCAGATCTATCTTGTTGATGATAGGGATGATCTCCAGATCGTGCTCCAGGGCCAGATAGAGATTAGCTAGGGTCTGAGCTTCGATTCCTTGCGAAGCATCGATAATCAACAGAGCGCCTTCACAAGCTGCCAAGCTGCGGGACACTTCATAGGCAAAATCGACGTGCCCAGGAGTATCGATCAAATTGAGTACATAATCCTGGCCATCGGCGGCTCGATATTGCAGACGCACTGCCTGTAGTTTAATTGTAATACCTCTTTCCCGCTCTAGCTCCATGGAATCCAAGAGCTGATCGGCCATGTCCCGCTGTGATACTCGTCCTGTTCGCTCCAATATGCGATCAGCCAAGGTTGACTTGCCATGGTCGATGTGAGCGATAATACAAAAGTTACGAATCTTGTCCTGGCGCATGGTTTCCCTCTCTTTCGCCCATACTCAAACTGTATTATAACATTACACCTTTTTGACCACAACCGGGGAGCCTAGTATTAGCCCATGATATCCTATGAACCGCCTTCGAGATAGCTGTCCCTGGCAATGTCCCGGCTTATTCCATCTTCATCGGATAACACCAGGAGTTTGGTAACCCTATGCCGAATCGAACAGGAAGATGTAGGAGGTCATGCTATGCCAAGCAAACCACTGGCCCGGACTGCAGCTTCAATGATGTTACTAATTCTCATCAGCCGCTTGCTTGGGTTTGTCCGTCTCCGAGCTGCAGCAGAGGTCTTTGGTCGGACTTGGCATACTGATGCCTTCAACGCAGCCTTTGTAATCCCGGACCTAATGTACTTTCTTTTGGTAGGCGGAGCCTTGAGTTCAGCATTTATCCCTGTGTTTACCGGCTATCTTGCCCAGGGGGATGAAGAAGAAGGCTGGAAGGTAGCGAGTAGTTTTCTCAACGTGACTCTTCTAGGTCTAGTGATTTTAACATGTCTGGGCCTTATTTTCGCTCCCCAGCTAGCACCTCTGGTTGCCTACAAGTTCACTGGTGAGCAAAGACAGCTCCTCATATACCTGATGCGGATCATGTTCCCCGCCGTGTTTTTTACAGCCCTATCAGGTCTAGCTGTGGGTGTTCTCAATTCTTATCAGCAATTTGTCTTACCGGTAGTAGGTCCCATCGTCTACAACATTGGTATCATACTCGGTGCTTACCTTCTGGGCCCAAGAATGGGCATTGTAGGTATGGCTCTGGGCACCGTATTTGGTGCCATGGCGAATTTTGCTTTGCAGCTAATCCAGCTAAGACAATGGCAGAGCAACTATCAGCTCAAGATCTATTGGCAGCATCCCGGGATGCGGCGTATCTTCGAGCTCATGTTGCCGGCTGTAGTCAGCCTTTCCATCGCCCAGGTTAATCTCATCATTAGCCAAAACCTTGCTTCTGGTCTAGCTAAGGGTACCATTACCGCACTTCAGCTGGCTAATCGCCTGATGCAATTCCCCTTGGGTGTTTTCGCCATGGGCATTTCCCAAGTCATCTTCCCTACCATGACTCGGCAAGCAGCCATGGGAGAATGGGAGATCTTCCGTGCCACCTTCTCCCGGGGCCTACGGAGCATATTCTTTATCACCATTCCTTCAGCTGCAGGGCTCTTGGCACTAGGAGAACCGATAATTCGCTTGCTTTTTGAAGCGGGGGAGTTTGGATCAGCCGATACTACGGCAACAGCCTATGCACTCTTTTTCTTTGCGCCGGGCCTAGTTGCGCTCTCCGGAATTCAGCTCTTGACTAGAATCTATTACTCTCTTCAAGATACTCGCACCCCAGTCAAAATAGGTCTTCAGGCTATCTTAATCAACACTGGCCTAAGTCTGGTGTTCCTCAGATTCACCAACCTTGGATATGGTGGACTAGCGTTAGCATACTCTATAACTAATATAGCAAATATGACGAGTTATGTCCTTAGATTGCACCGACGCATGGGTGCAATCGATGGTACCCGCATCATGACCACGATCCTGAAAGCTCTTTTGGCCTCAGCTATCATGGCCTTTTTTGTCTACCGATTGGCAAACCACGTGGGCCAACTTGTCGATCTGGCGACCATGCGGGGTAGAACCATCCAGGTCATGGTGCCAATGGTAATAGGCATCCTCATTTACCTCGGCCTGGCCGTAGCTTTTCGCATGGATGAGATACAAGTCGTAGGGGAGATGCTCAAAGGACGACGAACCAAGCAGGCCTAGTTCAGCCCCATGCAGAACTACTATACAGTGGTCGTACTCCACTATTTCCAAAGAAGGCGGAGAGTGGGGATTCCACAAGAACACTGGGTGTGATACCTGGGTGGGACGAAAGGACGAGGCCTATGTACGTCACTACTCACCTATTCGCAGGCGCCTTTATTGGAGCAGTACTCCAAAACCCTGTACTAGCCGGTATTGGGGGGTTTTGTAGCCACGCACTTCTTGACGCTATCCCCCATCATGATTACCAGCGACCAATTCCCGCTGCAGTTGATATCGGACTCAGCTTGGCAGCCCTTTTCATGCTGAACAAGTCAGCCGGATCACTTGCCTTTACAAAGAACCCCGCGCTCATCGGTGGCTTTATGGCCACTTTGCCCGATATAGAGGTGGGCTTATCGTTCTTGGCCGGCCCAAAGCGCAGATGGCGCCTCATCTACCCCAGCCACTCAGGGCTACTAACGCATGGCAAAATGGCCTTCCCCATGGGCTTCTTACTACAGTTAGCCATCGTACTCCTGGCCGCCATGGGCATCCACTACGTCCTATAGGCCCAAAACAGCCCTGGGAGCTTTAGGTTCAAAGATCTCCATAGGTAGTGAAGGTACCAAAGGGGCAGGTCTCACGGGAGTTGGGCTGCTTTGACTACCGCTTTGTACCTGCCATAAAGTCTCTGCTAAAACATCGGCTACTAGCTCCGCTGTGAGCAGAGCACTTTCCAGGGTGTCAAAGTGGGCTCCGATCTCTAAAAGCAGAGCCCCTGGATGCACATGCTGATTATACCGGGCCTTATCCCTCACTAGGAGGCCCCGGCATAGTCCGGGGTAAAGGCGATCAAAGTCTTCCTTCAGCTGCTGAGCCATGGCCAGGTTGGATCGCCAACTGCCATGGACAAGACTACCACTGCCTCCGGTAGCTACCACGATCAATACCGATGCCAGCTGCCTGCCTTGTACTGTCTCCAAGGTGGCTCCTTCATCTCTATGGATATCCAGAACCAGTTGTAAGCTAGGATATCTTTCCACCAACATCTGGGCGGTCTTCTCGGAATTGGAGTAGGCATAGGCGAAAATGGGATAATCATGTACCTTGCTGGAATGAATTACCGGAATGCTGTATCGTCGCTGCAACTCCCGGGTTATTCGCTCCCCCACTTGCACCACGCCGGGTACAAGCCCTGACCCGGGTTCGGCTACGTCCCAGGCATAATTCTTGTGGGAATTGACCCCAGTGCCGCGATACGTCTCACCAGTATGCGTGTGGTAAATGGCAACCAAAGGAGCCGTTCCCCAGTTGACCCTGGCTAGACCCTCCAATCTGGTGGCAGCAGGACTGGGCCCTGCGGTTGGCTGCACTTCCTTAGATCCACCGCCATGGCTTAGCACCTCACCTGCAGATTCCTCAACGCCTCCAGACGCCCTTGGAACCGCTACTTCCGCCCTAGCGTACTCTTCGGCGGTTATTGTTATCTTTGGCAGACCTTCGCCTGCAGAGTCACTGATATTGCCCATAGATGAGTTCACGGAAGCTGAGGGTGCCATTGACCCTACATGATATCCTTGAATACCTCTTTGCAGGACCCATTCCCACCGCACTGGGCCAGCCGTACTCCGGGAGTTGGGAAAAACGGCTGCTACCAAGGATTCTGGTTCTGCCAGATCATAATCTGTTACGACCTGCACAACCGATCGCAGAGCATCGGGGGAAAGCTGGCGGCCGGCGGCATCTACTATCATCGTTGAGCCGGGCAATCCCTCGGCCAAAATAGACAGGGGTATTTCCCCTGTCAAGGGGAACACTCTCGCCAGAATGGGAAGAGCTCCAATACTCTTGTCCTTGACCCATGCTATACCATGCTTGCTCCGGTCCCACAAGCTCTGGTAAAGGCCAGACCGACTGCTGCCAAAAATCACCAGACATGCCAGACACGCCAGAAGCAGGTAGAAGAGACCTAGATTGCGGACTAATCGCCTAGGTAGCCTTTGACGCACACCATAACGCACCATACTTCCATGCAATGGGACTGTCAATGACCGCGCTTTCACCTTTACCATCCCCTCTGAGCCAGTATATGAGAGGATGGAAATAGGTAGAACCAGGTTGTACCACAGTGGTAATACCCTACAGCGTATACTGAGCTGCCTGTTCCGAGTCCATCCCAGGATGTAGTGCAAGGTTTAGTCCGCAGGCCACAACCCAAGCGGCATCAGCCATAAGCACATCGATCTCTTTGGGAGTAACCACCATGGTGCCCATGTAAGGATCCAGCAATTTGCGTATCACCTGATGTTTGGTAGCTTGATCTATGCCTGGTGCACCCTCCGCGGCCAGGCGCCTGCCTAACCGCTGCATTCTACTATTCGCAGCTGTATCTGCAGAAAACTCGGCGAGGTATCCTGCCTCCATAGCTGCATTGGGCCCGGCTGTAACTCTAATCTGCTTGGGATCCAGCATCGTTCCGATTGTTCCGTGGGTGTCACTAGGCAAAGAAGGACCAACGGTTTCCTTGCCGGCCCTGCTACTTAGATTGGTCTCGTGCTCTACCCTACCGTTGCCAGCAGAAGAGATCATATCCATGCCATCGGAAACCAATGTAACTGCATGGATAACCGTGGGTACACCCATGGCCAGAACTGGTACGCCCATGGTAGAAGGCGTAATGCCCAAACGCATATTGCCAATGCCAGACCCTGGATGTATACCACTATCTGCTATCTGCACGGTTGTGCATAACCGCTCCGTAGATCGACTAGCCAAGGCATCGATACAGATGATCATCTTTGGTCCTATTCGCTCCACAATTCCCTGGACGGTCTCACCCGTCTCTATGCCAGTAATACCGAGAACACCCGGTGCGACGGCCGCTACCGGCCTCAGGCCTCCCCGCATCTCAGGAGGCGCCAAGGTGAACAAATGCCTGGTGACTAGCAGCTTGTCAATGACCCTAGGCCCCAAAGCGTCGGGTGTAGCATTCCAGTTGCCTAGACCGACTACCAAGACGGTGTCTTCATCACCCAAACCAAGGCTACTAAAGAAGTTTTCTAATTCACCTGCGATCAGTTTGCTCACCTCAAGGTGAGTCTCTCGACTATGTTGGCGCAGCTCCGGAGACTCGATGGTCACATAATTGCCCGGCACTTTGCCAATAGCCCGACCCCCGGCTTCTGTTGCCACCTGCGTGCGATTGATCAAGCCATACTGAGTTTCTTCGTTCTCAACTACGACTCCGGGTATCTCCGGCGGCCCCTCGCGCTCTACTATAACTTCGGTTGCTTCCAGGGCCAAATCGGTACGAACATGGTATTTCTCATAGAACTCATCATCGCTTCTGGCCACGGAGCCACTATCTTGGACTTGCATGCG
>JAAYRF010000144.1 GCA_012518905.1 Bacillota bacterium
ATTATACCAACTGGCCTCCTCGGTGTCAACTGTCTTTCTTTTCTTCAAGAGGCCTTTGCCACCAGTATCGATCCATCCTCTGACTTAAAGCTGAAAAGAAGATAAACCTGGACCAATACTATGTTACAGTCTTGTTGCCGCCTGTGGCTCCATGATAATACCATGCTCATACCGCCCCTGTCAACCCTCTGGACTAGCAAGGCTAGCAGGTAACCTGTAGAGTACAGGCTAACGATGGGGTAGCCTCTAAAAAGATGGGATAAACTATCCTTGTCGGTGCATTGGAATTACACGATCCACGCTGTTTCATCTCAAGTGGAAAACAACCTATTAATCAAGGAAAGAGATGGTAGCTTGACTATCACAATTTCATCGCCAGAACAAACAAGTCTCTTCTACCCTGACGAAGCTATCTTCGAACCGGAAGCCCTGGACTTTCGTCTAGGCAAACAGCTCTATCACGATTTCCAATCTCGGGGCATCAAAATCCTAACCACGCCTTCGCATAATCGCCTCCTCGTTACCGGTGCCGATTATTGCCAGCGCTTTCACCACGCCAAACGGATGGTAGTTGTAGGGGTCAAACGAAGCTTGGCCCCCCAACCTTGCCACCCATCTGCAGACTATCGCCTGGTGCTCAATACCAGCTGCCCGGCAAAATGTCATTACTGCTATCTTGCCGCAACCTTAGGTGAGAGAACCTACGTCCGGCTTTACGTTAATATTGATGAGATTCTTCAATCTGCCACAAGGCTAATCAAGAAGCGGGCTCCCGAGATCACTACTTTCGAAGCCAGTAGTTCATCGGATCCCGTAGCCGTAGAGCACCTCTCTGGCGCTTTACGGCATACCATTGAACTCTTTGGTCAAGAAACCTACGGTCGCCTCCGGGTGGTAACCAAATCCAATAATGTGAGCCGCTTGCTTGATGCGAACCACAAAGACCATACCCGCTTCCGTTTTAGCATTAATACAGAGAAAATCATTGAAGCCTACGAGGAAGGTACTGCCTCTTTAGACCAGCGTTTGGCCGCGGCCGTCAAAGTAAATGCAGCTGGCTATCCACTCGGATTTATCATCGCACCTCTGATCATCTATGAGGGCTGGCGCGCTGACTATGCGACACTACTCGATAAGCTCAAGGCCAGCCTGCCCCAGGATGCCACGAATGACATGACTTTTGAGCTGATCATGCACAGATTCACTCAGCGGTCCCGTAGGCTGATTCTGCAGCGGTTTCCCGAGACTACCCTCGCCATGGATACGAAAGATCGGGTCCATAAAGGCTTCGGCAAATATGTGTATGAGCCTCGAAAAGCTCAGCAGCTTGAAGAGACGTTGCGAGCCTATATCGCTGAGAGGTTTCCCGGCGCCCAAGTAGAGTATTTCACCTAACCAGCTCAATCTTCGCCTGGGTGTTACGCCAATAGCAAAACCTATTTGCCCGATTATTGGCTGAGACCCATGCCACTCTTCTCTAGCTCTTTAAGATCCGGTTTCCAGTTCAGATACACTTGGGGAACTTCTCCTACTATCCACTGCTCCACTATGGGCACAGCACTAGATACCTCTATGTCTTTCTCTACCAAAGGAACAACAATCCTGACTTTAGTCCTCACATCTAAGTAAATACGATAAAACGTTTGGTTGATCCCTTTCTCCAGAAATTCAATCCTGGGGACGGTATCTACGGCCCCAACAGGTATAATCTTTACCG
>JAAYRF010000145.1 GCA_012518905.1 Bacillota bacterium
CAAATACATACCAGAGGTGGTCATATGAACAGGTTGAAAACAGGTATAGCCTATTTCGTCCGGAACCGAGACCATAAGAGAGTGGAGCAAGATCTACTGGATATCAAAAACCGCGGTTGTACATATGTAGTCCATTTTATGACTGAATTCGATACTGTGTTTTTCCCAGAAAGCGTAAAAGAGATCTGCCAAGTAACTCGGGATCTGGGGCTTGAGGTTTACCTCGACCCATGGGGACTAGGAGGTTTCATCTGCTCTAAGTACTCTCTCTTTCCCCTAGATCGACCAGAGGAGTGCCAAGTGCTCTCCGATGGCAGTCCGTTGATGCAAGCCTGTCCCAACAGTGAAGTGTTTGTCGAGCATACTGAACGGTGGCTCGATAAAGCCGCCGAAGTCAAAGCACAGTACATATTCTGGGACGAACCCCATCTCTTTTTCGATAACAACACAAAGGGCGCAACTCCCAGATGGGCCTGCCGGTGCTCAAGATGTCAGGAGCAGTTCGCAGCTATGTATGGGCATACAATGCCAGTAGAACCCACATCTGACGTATACGAATTTCGCCAAGAAACCCTCTACCGGTTTTTTAACCGAGTCACGGCCATGGCCCATGAGCGAGGCCTAAAAAACTCCCTCTGTCTCTTGCCGCTGCGCAGTGATGAACATGGCTTTAGTGACTGGGACCGCTTCTGCTCACTACCCCATGTAGATATCTTCGGAACTGACCCATATTGGTACTTCGTTGATGCAGAACCAAAGCAGTATGTAACTCCCTACACTAAGAGAGTTCTAGACCTCTGCCAAAAACATGGTAAGGAGCCTCATATTTGGCTGCAGGGTTTTCGGGTGCCCAAAGACCAAGAGCATGAGATAGCCATAGCCGGGCTAACAGTGTATGAACTGGGTATCAGAAACATAGCCGTATGGGTAGATAAGTATGGTACTGGAGATAACAATGCCTCGGCCAATCCCGAAAGGGTATGGACAGTTACCGGGGACCTGTACCGTTTTCTGCATAATCTGGGTGAGTAGTCATATCATCGCCGGGTAGCGTAAGGAGGGATAACTGAACAGGAGGAACGAGCGTCTGGACAAAATGCTTGGAACTGCAATCTGAGAAAACAAAGAGGGGGATGGAGTATGTTAAGGGCAAGAACCATTTGCTGTACCCTTGTACTGCTGTTAGTCTTGACCATTCCAGCTTTCGCTGAAACCACTGTTAGGATCTGGTTTGCCGATACTGCAGAACCAGTGATGAGAGTGGTACGGGAGAGCATAGTGCCGGAATTCGAGAAAGCTAATCCCGATATTAAGCTAAAGGTTGAGTTTATCCCCTGGGGAGAACTCTCTCCTAAACTCCTTACTGCTTTTGCGGGCGGAGTAGCTCCCGACGTCTTCATGCATGGGCAGGCTGCGACGGCTGGCTTTGCCGCCGCTAGCCAGATAGAACCCCTGGATGACTACATTGCCCAGTGGAGCGCCGCCAATGATTTCGGCCCCACGCTTAACTCCGGTGAATATATGGGTAAGAAATACCTTGTACCTCTATACGGTTCGGCAAACCTCTTGATTTACCGAACGGATTTTTACGAAGAAGCAGGACTAGACCCCAAGTTGCCACCCACCAATTGGGAAGAGCTAGCTAGCGCAGGACAGAAGCTCGCTATAAAGAAAGGCGATCGCCTAGTCCGTGAAGGTATTGATCTAGCCTCATCGGGGACCAATGCCCAACAGACTTGGACCACGTTTCTCTGGCAAAATGGCGGCTCCCTATTTAGTGACGATTACGCAAAAGCAGCCTTCAACGATGCTAAGGGAGTGGAAACCCTAGAGTTCTATACAGGTTTGATGGATGGCAATATCGCCGATCACCAACAGGCAGAGGCTGTAGGTAGCTTACCCCCGCTGGCGGCTGGAACGGTGGCCATGCAGTTTGCCGGTACTGAGATACTGGGCAACTTTAAGACATATGCCCCTGACAAATACCCATTTGTCAAAGTAGGTGTCCCATTAGAGCAGCAAGAGAAAGCAGCATGGTATTCCTTCGCCGGGCTGTTTCTTTCCCGCCAATCAACCAACAAAGATGCTGCCTGGAAGGCAATTGAACACCTCACCTGCAAGGCCTCTCTAGAACAGATCATCCAGGCTGTGGGCGGTCTGCCACCACGCGTCTCCATGCAGAACGCCAGCTTCATCCAAGAAGATGGAAATCTAGTCATGTTTCTCAAAGGCATGGAAGCGGCCAGATTCAACCCCAATATTCCTCAATGGACCAAAGTACGAGATATCTTGGCCCGGCATATCGAAAGAGCCGCGTTTGGAGTCTCTACCCCGGAAGAAGCCCTTAGCGAGGCAGCCGCAGAAGTAAATCGCATTCTGTAGATTATGGTTTTGTAGCTGGGTACAGGGAGGCTTACCGCCCCTGTACCCTCCCCTTTGTTGCAACTAGAAGCCTGAGGAGATGAATGGGTATGTCTGTCAGAAGTACCGATCCATATCGACGTCTCAACCCAACAGCTATCCCCTATCTCTTTATCTTACCGGTGATCTTGTTCACTGTGTTTTTCAAATTCATCCCTATTGGGGTATCTCTACTCTTAAGCTTTACCGAGTATGATATGCTATCAAGCCCCCGCTGGGTTGGCATTGCCAATTACGCTTATTTACTATCCGATAATGACTTGTTTTGGACTAGTCTCAAGAACACAGCGCAATACTCCCTAGAAGTACTACCGGCAAACATCGCGATCAGCTTACTTCTCGCCATATTGGTCAACCAAGAGCTAAAGGGAGTAGCTTTTTTCCGAACAGTTTTCTACCTACCGGTGGTCACGTCCATTATCGCTGTGAGCATGATCTGGATGTGGATCTATAACTACCAGGTGGGGCTCCTAAATAGCATTCTGGGTCTTTTCGGATTAGGCCCCTTTGATTGGCTTCGGAATCCAAAGCTTGCACTGCACTCCTTGGCCATCATGCGGGTTTGGAAGGGTGTCGGATGGAACATGGTCATCTATCTGGCAGGATTGCAGGGAATCCCGAGATATATCTATGAAGCTGCTACCATTGATGGCGCCTCTGCCTGGACCCAGTTTCGGCGTCTGACTTGGCCACTTCTAAGGCCAGTAACATATTACATTATTGTCATGGGACTCATATCTACATTTCAGTCTTTTGGTGAAATATACGCCATGACCCAAGGAGGCCCACTGGACTCAACAACTACATTGGGATATCTAGTATATCAGCAGGCATTTCAGTACTGGGAGATGGGTAAAGCTTCAGCCACCGCTTTCATCCTTTTCGGCGTAATATTCGCCCTGTCTATCGCGCAGAACAAGTTCGTGTCAGCAGAAATGAACTAAAGGAGGCAGCCCGTGAGATGCCTAGGAAAATCCTTATCTACACTCTCCTTGTTTGCTTAGCAGTGCTTATGGGTACACCCCTTGCATGGATGGTGTTAAGCTCCGTAAAACCCAATAGTGATTTATTTAGCTACCCGCCAGTTTGGCTGCCGAGCCGTATTACTCTCGAGCATTATCAACACGCCTTCCGCGCGGCGCCTTTTGCTAGGTACTTTGCCAACAGTACCCTGATCTCCACCGCTACGGTAATCGTCAACTGTTTGTTCTGCTCTTTAGCTGGATACGCCTTTGCCAAATATGAATTTCGCGGGAGAGATCTGCTCTTTTATGCCCTAATCAGCACTATGATGATACCTTTCCATGTGATACTGATTCCGGTATTTATCATAGCAAAAAGATTCCCCTTAACCGGAGGTAACAACATCTTCGGTGCTGGTGGCATCGGCCTTCTCGACAGTTATCCAGGGCTCATGCTCATTCACTTAATGAATGCCTTTGGGGTCTTCTTGATGCGCCAGTTCTTCTTTTCGATTCCCGATGATTTGCTAGATTCAGCCCGTATAGATGGGGCTTCAGAGTTCGGGATCTACTGGAAGATCGTGATGCCACTGGCCAAGCCGGCTCTAGGTACCCTAGCCATCTTTACCTTTACCGGTGTATGGGACGATTTTCTTTGGCCACTTGTTATCATCACTTCGGAAGACATGCGTACAGTTCAACTGGGCTTGCAGGTGTTTCAAAGCCAGTATTCCATCCAGTGGGGACCTCTTATGGCAGCTACCTTTGCCGTTACACTGCCTTTGATACTAGTATTTGTCATGGGCCAGCGACACTTTGTAGAAGGAATCGCCACCAGTGGCATGAAAAACTAGGACTGTAGGAAAACGCGGGGGTAAGAAAAATATGGTTACAATTAGGGATATTGCAGAAATAGCCGGTGTTTCGCCTTCTACCGTCTCACGGGCCTTAAGAAACAGTCCCCGGCTAAGCCAAGAAACAAAGGAACGAATCCAAAGAATCGCTCGGGAGCATAATTATATGCCAAAGTCAACCGTTAAGCGCCAAGGCCAGCTAGCCTTGGGAGCTGTAATAGCTAACCCGCTTGGCGATGTCGATAAAGACGATTTCTTTGCCGGAGTTATCAACGGGATCTCCACTTTTTTAAAGGGCAAAGGTATACCTTTTCTCTTGGAAACCACCACCGGTAGTATCGACAGCCCGAGCTTTGGGCTTCCTGATATGGTTAAGAACAACTGGGTCGATGGTATGATTATGGGTGGTATTCCTGTAGAACAACAATACATTGACGCACTGGTGGGTACAGGCAAGCCCATCGTCTTTATCGGTCGCTACGCCCAGGATACAAGACAACTGACCGCTGTAATACCTGACAATGTATCCGGCGGTATTCAGGCAGGCAGGCACCTGATAGCTTGTGGGTACACACGATTCGCCTTCCTTGGTGGCAATCTCACCATCCCCACCTTTCAGGATCGTCTGCTGGGATTCGAAGAGGCACTGTCGGAGGTGGGATACGAGTTGTCTAAAGATGCAGTGATAGTAGACGGTATGGATCAAATGGCTGGCTACAAAAGTATGCAACAGCTAATGCCAGCAATAACAGACGGCAAGCGTTGGGGCATTTTCGCCGCCACAGATTGGTTGGCTGCCGGTGCTATCCGGGCCCTCAACGAGCACGATATCAAAATCCCATCGGAGGCCGGGATTGTTGGTTATAGCGATCTGGAACTAGCTTCTCAGAGCTTTCCTAGTATCACCAGTATCCGAGTTGGCCGCCATCTGCTAGGCAAACTTGCTGCCAGAACTTTGTTGGAGGCAATCACTGCGCCCTACCCCAATGCTATCCAAATATACATTCAACCCCGCCTAGTGAAGCGGGAGTCCACCGGCAAACTCGATTCTGGGCTTGCAAAGGGGGTCAGATAAATGCGAAGCATCAGACATGATCTGCTGGGTCTCATTAATTCCGATGTATTTCCCCTGGTAGTCAGTCTACCAGCCAACCGATTAGAGCTCGCACAAGCGGCCGTGGACGGTGGAGCAGATGCAATTAAAGTCCATATCCGTCTAGGACACAGGGCTAGTGGACATCATTTCGGTACTCTAGCCGAGGAGATCGAAACTATCAAAGCTATTATTGAAACCGTTACTGTCCCCGTGGGAATAGTACCTGGAGCCGAAGACCCAGCTACACCCAGGGAAATAGCAGGACTGGAGGAGCTGGGCATTGACTTCCTGGACATGTACTGGCACCACCTTCCCACATATATGCTTAACCGAACAAAACTTAAGATTGCCGCGGCCATCGACGGCAATTTCCAATATGAAGAACTTCCAGTACTAACCAGACGCCAAGATGTCGCCATGTTGGAGGCTTCCATCATGGACAAAACCGAATACGGGCATCCGCTTAACTTGCGGGATCTGGTCAAGTATGAACTCATTGCTACAGGTAGTTTCAAGCCTGTCTTGGTGCCAACGCAAAAAAGGCTTTTGCCCTCTGATCTACTCCTCCTACGGGAAGTAGGAATCAAAGGGGTCATACTAGGAGCAGTAGTCACTGGCAAAGAGCCACAAACCATTAGAGAAACCGTTCGAAAGTTCAAAGACGTCTTACCCTAACATATAACCATTATAGATTGCAGCGGAGGAATTATGAAAAATCGGTTTTATCATCGTAGTAACTCAAGTCAAATCGTTGTATGTGGTGGGGGCCCCGCAGGCATAGCTGCGGCCATCGCCGCAGCCCGGGGAGGCTGTGAGGTAACCCTAGTAGAGCGTTACGGCTTCTTAGGGGGCAATCTAACGGCTGGTCTAGTTAATCCCATGATGACATTTCACACTTTAAGTGGTCGGCAGATCATCAAGGGGATTGCCCAAGAGATAGTAGATCGTTTGGTGACTACCGGTGGATCACCGGGCCATATTCCTGATCCGGTGCAGTTCGTAGGTAGCGTTACCCCCTTCGAACCAGAAGTACTCAAAATGGTGGCGGAACAGATGCTGCTAGAGGCCGGTGTGAAGATGCGATACCACGCATTATTGATCGATGCGGAGCGCCAGGATAACAGGCTTCAATCAATAACTCTAGCTACCAAATCGGGACTTGAGACCATCCATGGAGAGTTCTTCATAGATACAACTGGTGACGCTGATCTGGTCAATCTAGCCAAGGAACAATACGATATCGGCCGGGATGCTGACGGTTTCACCCAGCCCATGACTCTCATATTTCGCATAGGCAATGTCGATATTGAGCAGGTGCTTAGCTATGTGAGAGACCATCCACAAGATTTCCACCTACCATACGGTGTTGAAGCACTCCCAACTAGTGGGCTTGTAGGAATATCTGGGTTTTTTTCCCTGGTGCAAGAGGCGATTGAGAAGAAGGAAATACCTCCATATAGAGATCGCTTGCTCTTTTTCGGATTAGGCAAGCAGGATGTAATTGCAAATGTTACCAGAATTATGGGGCTGAGTGGAGTCGATGCCCATGATCTATCATCCGCGGAGACTCTGGGGCGCTCCCAGGCTTGGACATATTTTGCCTTCATGCGAAGGCACATACCAGGCTTTCAAAAAGCCCGACTGATCCAGACTGGTGCACAGATTGGTGTCCGTGAGACCCGGCGTCTTCGGGGGCAATATGTGCTTACCGAAGAAGATCTGCTAAATGGCACCTCTTTCCCCGATACTGTGGCTTTGGGTGCCTATCCCATTGATGTCCATTCACCAGTAGATGACTCCTTACAGCTTCAGAATCTAAAACCCGACGGCTTCTACGAGATCCCGTTGCGAAGTCTTATGCCTCAAAACGTAGAAAATCTACTGGTTGCAGGCCGATGCATCTCTTCGACCCACACTGCCTTAGCCGCTCTTAGAGTGGCTCCCACAGCCATGGCCACTGGTGAAGCGGCAGGACGAACGGCAGCTCTGATTATTAACGAGCAGCAGAGCGTAGAATCAGGTATTTAGGCAAGTTTTACTAAGGCACATATGTACGAGAAAGCGAGAACTGGCCAACCCCAGCTTAGGGTCTGGCCAGTTCTCCCTATGGAGCGCTCTACATGAAGCTCCTCTCTATTCCCTCAAACTAAAAATCGAACTGATCTACGTTGTCTGCAGTAAAGTCCGTAGGTGGGCCCATGATGACAGTGATACCGTCATCCCATACATCGATAACACCCACATTAGAGATTTCCATACCGTCATAGACCTCTTCACCGTTGAGCCGTTTGACTGCCAAGGCTACTGTCAGATAACCTAGTTTGGCGGGATCCCATAGGGTGGATACTTTCAAGGCCCCGGACTTCAGGTAGGGGGCGGAATCGTTGGGCAGCGCTGTTCCTACCACGGCAACCTTGTCCTGCAGTCCTCTCTCTTCTACAGCCTGGGCTGCACCGATGGGGGCAGGGGTACTGATCCCGATGATACCCTTGAGATTCGGGTATGCCCGCAAGAGATCCAGAGTCTTTCTATAGGCTTCTTGCTGTTTCTCATCGCTAGGAATCCGCTCTGTGACTAGTTTCAGATTCGGGTACTTCTCCTTGGCATAGGCAAGACCATGATCGATCCAGGTATTTAGGTTCGCTGCAGCCAGACCTCCCGTGATTATGGCATACTCGCCCTCGTCGGTACCCATGGCCTCAACCAAAAGATCCCAATTGTGCTCGCCATAGACCTTATCGTCAATCTGATGAACAGAAAGCTCAACAACAGACTTGTCTGCGGGAGTATCCCAGTCCATGACCAAGATGCCTCTCTGCTTGGCCCTTCTTAGAACCGGCGTCAATGCAGCGGGATCATTGGGGGCAACAGCAATAGCATCAACACCGCGGCTGATATAGTCTTCTATCATCTTTACCTGAGCTGCAGCATCAGCCTGAGTCGGACCAGCATAGATTACATTGACTCCCAGATCCTTACCTGCCTGTAGAGCCCCGGTTTCAGAGGCGTTGAAATAGGGAATTCCAACCAGTTTGGGCATTACTAGAATAGTATACTCTTTTGCCTGAGCAGTCACGAAGAACAACGAGCATACTAATGCTGCGAGAAGAATCACTCTTAGACTTTTCTTCATTTATAGTCCTCCTCCATATAATGCTCCACTAGCATAAACTACCCAACCAGGAATCCGTTCCTTGATAGTCACCTCCAGTCTTTAGGGTCTATCCTCTGTTTTCGGCAACCAAGACAGTCTCGTCGCTTTTCCTCCTAGACTCTCTGCGGTTAGATATTATGTTCAAAGTCAAGACAGCTATCAAGATGGCACCGGTTATCATGTCGATGATAAACCGATTTACGCCCAGGATATTAAGGCCGCTGGAGATCACCTGCAAAATTGCCACAGCAATTACCGTACCGAACACCTTACCACTTCCACCAGCAATATTTGTGCCGCCCAGCACAACTGCAGCAACACTCTGTAAGAGATAGGAAGACCCTAGATCCACCTTAGCTGAGTTATAGCGGGAAAGCATTATCACCCCGGCCAGGCCTGCCATGAGGGCGGAATAAACGTATACCTGCATTAAGACACGTTTGATATTGATCCCCGAAAAGACAGCCGCTGTGGGATTGCTACCTACCATATAGACCCTTGTGCCCCATGGAGTTTTCTCTAAAAGAACATAAGTAATCAGGGCTATGATAATGAAGATAATCATGGGCACCGGGATCCCAATGATACTCTCGTTGCCAAACCAGTAATAGGCTTCAGGAAAGTTCGAGATTGCGCCACCCTTGGTTAGCCACATGCTAATACCCTCATAGAGGGTCTTGCTTCCCAGTGTAACCAGGATAGGTGTTACCCCGATATAGGCCACCACAAAACCGTTTAGTAGTCCTAGCAAAACAGAAGTGACTAAGATGACTCCAATAGCGAGGGCAATTGACATCCCAATACTGGCTCCCACCATCACCCTGCCGGAAAGGATGAAGGCAGCCATGATGCCGGCCAAGGCAGAACCGGAGGTAATAGATAGATTAATACCCCCCGTTAGGATGACAATCATCATTCCCAAAGCAATGATGCCGAACTCCGGCAGTTGAAAAGCCATTGTCTGCAGATTATAGAGGCTCAAGAACCTGTCCGGAGATAAGATCGACATGATGATCACAATGATAGCCAATACTCCGCAAAGCATGTATTCTTTCTTATTGTTTTCCATGTTGTGCTACCCCCCGAAAGGCGCCTCGCCCGCTACATCTATCCGAGTAAGCTGGTCTTGTCGACGTCGGTTCTGCATAACATCAAGACTAACCGCTAAGAGAATAATGGCACCGACCACTATCTGTTGCCAATATGTCGGTATCCAAGCTAGAATCAACCCGTTTTGAATAACCGCCAGCATCATGACACCAAGGATGGTACCAAAGACAGAGCCTTCGCCCCCCAACACATTGGCGCCACCGAGTACCACTGCTGCAATAACAGTCATTTCAAAGGAGAAAAAGGCGTTGGGATCAACCTGCCGCATGATGGAGGTATGAACAACGGCAGCCAAGCCCACCATAAAACCAAGATAGGAATAGAGAAAGAGGAGAATCTTGTCTTTATGAAACCCCGCTCGCACAGCCGCGATGGGATTGCCACCCACGGCAAAAACGCCCCTTCCAATCAGGGTATATCTAAGTACCCAGTGGGTGAGTACAGCGGCCCCTACTAAGAAAAGAATCTGAACGGGAATGCCCAAGAGTTTGATTCTACCAAAATCGATAAACCACTTAGGGATATTGGTAATCCACGACCCACCGGTATAGTAGAGCATGCCGCCGTTGATAATACTCATTGTCCCCAAGGTAACAACTATTGGCGGTATGTCCAGCTTAGCGACAAAAAAACCATTTATGGCGCCTAGGATTGCCCCACTCCCACAACCGAGGAGAAATACGGTCAGGAGATTACCACCGGCGTGTACCATGTATTTGCCAATGATTACAGTAACGGCAGCCGTCATAGCCCCCACCGATACATCAATCCCACCGGTGATTATCACCAGCAGCATACCCATGGCTACTATGCCTGGTACCGTATTATTCTTCAGTATGTCCAGCAGATTACTGGATGTGAGAAAAACCGGGTTCTTTAGGGTAATCAATAGGGATAGCAAAACAATAATCAGTAAGATGCCTGCCTCTTTTGATCTCAATAGCTGTTTCATTACTAGATCGCACCTCTCTTGCCCCAGATCATTCTCAGCTGCCTACACACATCAGCTGACCCGCGGTGTGCTCAAGATACGTCTTGCCTGGCGTCGCCACCAAGAATAGCAGCATTCATGATCTTCTCTTGGGTGGCATCATCCTTGGGAAATTCTGCTGCAACCCTGCCCCTTCTCATAACCAAAATGCGGTCACACACAGCAAGCACCTCTGGTAATTCGGAAGAGATCATGATAATACCGATACCCTGATCCGCCAGCTCCCTTAACAGCTGATGGATCTCGCTTTTGGCCCCCACATCTATGCCGTTAGTTGGTTCATCAACGATGAGGACTGTGGGTTCATAAGCTAACCACTTAGCCAAGATAGCCTTTTGCTGATTGCCACCGGAGAACTGATCAATGAGCATCTTTGGATACGGTGGCCGGATTGAGAGCCTTTGAATCCACTTTCCTACATAATCCTTTAAAAGGTCTATGCGGATGATGCCAAACTGGTTAGCCAAAGAATCCAAACGAGTTACTGATAGATTATCCGCCAGGGTTTTCCCCAGGAATAGCCCTTGAGTTTGCCTACTCTCGGGGATATAGGCAATACCTGCCTGTACTGCCTGAGTTGTAGATGTTATCTTCATCTCTTTCCCCCGAAGATATATCTGCCCACTATCGGGTATGATTCTTCCAAAGATGGCCTGGGCCACCTCGGTGCGCCCCGCTCCCACCAGCCCTGTGAGACCCAAGATCTCCCCTTGATGCAATGTGAAAGATATGTCGGCGAAATTGCCTTTCTTGTGAAGGTGCTTCACCTCCAGCAAGGGCTTTCCTACAGATCGCTTTTCATATTGCATAAATCTAATCTTACGCCCTACCATTAATGAGATCAGTTTTTCTTCATCGAGTTCTTCCCTAAGATATGTACCTACATGTTGGCCGTCTCTTAAGACAGTAATCCGATCGGATATTGCAAACACTTCATCAAGTTTATGACTGATGAACAAAATAGACATGCCCTGTGCCTTAAGAGTAGAAATGACTCTAAACAAAGCATTGACTTCCTCTGCAGAGAGGGAAGATGTGGGTTCATCTAAGATCAAAAGCCTAGCGTCGTGGACCAAGGCTCTGGCAATGGCAACAAGCTGCTGATTAGCCAGGGATAAATCAGATAGCCTAGTGGTTAAGTCTATGTCGAGATCAAGCTTAGCTAGGGCATCTTGGGCAGTACTTCGCATCTCCCTCCAATCTATGTGCCTAGCTCCCTCTTCAATCTTACGGCTTATAGTGATGTTTTCCACTACTGACAGATTAGGGAAAAGGCTCAGATCTTGGTATGTAACGGCTATTCTTCTCCTAAGGGCTTCTAGCGGATGGGCGAAACTAACAGGCTCACCATCAATCAGGATCCTGCCACCGGGATCGGGGATCTCGGCTCCCGCCAGAATCTTGATCAGAGTAGATTTTCCTGCTCCGTTTTCGCCTACTAGGGCATGAACCTCCCCTGCGCGAATCTCCATGTTTATCTTATCTAGAGCTTTGACTCCAGGATAAGTCTTACTGAGATCCTCCATCTGCAAAAAACGTTCTTCGGCCATTGACCTTGCCCCTTTCAAGCCGAGCATAGGCATAATACCGGTATAAACACACAGTATCCCAACAAAACTATTGGTATATTTCTAGGGATCATCTGGATTTCCTCCCTCTTCAGGCCATATTCGTCTACATTTTAGTAACATAAGAACCAGGGGCAGTCAAAGGATTCTCCAAATGGTCGCCTAAGTGTGTCATCAATAGACTACTGTTAAGCAGGAAAGGACTGATGTTCTAGTGGCAAAACCTCTGGGTATATATGTAAACAACTGGATCTTTGGAAATGCATCACTAGCAGAAGTTGCCCTCAGAGCAAGCAGGCTAGGTTTTGACGGTATTGAACTTGTGGGGGAGCCAAAACTTTATCAGGCATCAGAAGTTAACAAGCTGATGCAAGAGCATGGGCTAAAGGTTCTTTCCATTTGTGGAATGCACCCGGGTCCCGAAGCTGGTGATCTTCGGTTATTGTCACATCCAGATGCAAGTGAGAGACAAAAAGCCATCGACTATGTCAAATCCTGCGTCGATCTAGCTAAGGAAACCGGTGCGAGAAGCGTTTTGGTAGTCCCAAGTCTTGTGGGGCAGCCGGAGGTTCTTACTTCCAAGGAAGTAGATATTCAGTTTGCCATCGAATCGCTTCAAGTTGCAGGGGAGTACGCTAAAACTCAGCAGATTATTCTCACCATTGAGCCCATCAATCGCTATGAAGTAGGACTAGTCAACAGCATCGATGATGCCATAGAGATGGCCAAAGCTATAGATAACGAATATGTAAGGATCATGGGTGATACCTTTCATATGCAAATAGAAGAGGCCGATGGTATTCCAAACGCCATTCGGAGAGCCGGCGGATATTGGTTCCAGCACTTGCACGTAGCTGACAACACAAGACAAGCACCGGGTATGGGTGATTTGCCCTGGCGGGAGATCATCCGGGCCTTACACGATATAAACTACCAAGGCGGCATATCTTGTGAACCTCTGCCCAAGGGCAAAGCACCCTATGATGCCAGAGACGGTAATATCCCCAAAGAACAACTCGACGGTGATCTCAAATTAGGTCTGGAGTATCTACGGCGAGAACAAGAAATTGTGCTCGGCATGTAACCTGCCTTTCGCGGACAGACTTGGGCATCCATAGTGGGGATGAGGCAAGCCTCATCCCCTTCTTTTTAGAATCTATTTAATCGTCCCCTCCCCTCTCCTCTCCACTTTTCCTTGGCATAGTCAACCTCTTTTTTGCATAGTCATCTAGTAGCATAATTGGACAAGGAGATCTTCTACCCCTAGCATCTTTGACTCCACTAGATGACTTCATTTTGCACTAACCCGTTAGCAACCCGATGGGAGGTGATACCGCGTACTGATGTTGACATTGGTCATACGGCTTTAGCCCGCTTGAGTACGAAAGGTCAGTAACATGAGTAATGGGTATCGCATCAGGAGGGAGACTGATGAGATTCAAGTACCGTCATATCATTGTTATGGCAACTCTGATTATGGTTTTA
>JAAYRF010000017.1 GCA_012518905.1 Bacillota bacterium
ATCAGATGACTATCGGCGGAGAGACCATAGATGTAGTTCGCAAGAACGTAAAAAACATCAACATCAGGATCTACCCACCCAGTGGAAAAGTACGGGTGGCGGTGCCCTTATCAATAAGCGATGACATGATCACCCAGGTGGTAGTCAAAAAGCTCGAGTGGATCAAACGCCAAAAGGCCAAGTTCAGGGCCCAGCTCCGCCCTGAGACACTCCGAATGGTTAGCGGTGAAACCCTCTACTTTTTGGGCAGCGCCTATCAGCTACGTATATTTGAGCATAGCGGACTTAGCCATGATTATGTAGAGCTGAGGAACAACGCCTATCTCGATCTATACATACGCCCCGACATCGATACCGAACACAGAAAAAAACTATTACAAGAGTGGTACCGAAAGCAGCTTCGGCTACTCATCCCGCCTATCATAGAAAAATGGCAGCCAGTATTGGGGGTTGAGGTGCTAGACTGGCGAATTCGCCGCATGAAGACAAGGTGGGGATCTTGCAACATCCAAGCTCAGCGGATTTGGCTGAACCTTGAACTTGCCAAAAAACCAGTCCAATGCTTGGAGTATGTGGTAGTCCATGAGATGATGCATCTCTTGGAGCGGTACCATAATGACCGATTCACAGCCCTAATGGATAGGCATTTGCCTGAGTGGCGGCTACATAGGGATGAACTCAATGTGGCTCGCTTACCCTCGTAGAAGTCTCCCTTCCTTGTTACACATGTTCTCCAGATTACAAGATAGAGTCTAGTCTTTGATGCAGGTATTCGCCGAAACGCACCTGCTCTCCCTCACTCAGCTCCCACCGCTTTCATAACCGCATCCTCTGGGCCCTCATAGAACATAAGCTGAAATCGGCTGAAAAGCTCCGGAGGAACAGTCGGAATATCCACTGCGCTAGAGCCGGGCAAAAGCAAGCGCTTTGCGCCAGCATCATGACAGACTTGCATCACATTGGCGAGCTCACTGACTTTGGTGAGGGTTCCACCCATAGTCATAGAGCCGAGGATGGCTGTCTGAGGTAATACCGCACGACCTAGGGCTGCAGAGCATAGTGCCACAAACACCGCTGTGCCAATCTCCGGCGCTACTCCGACACCCTGGAGATCAACAATATGCATCAGGTAGTCATGGTTCTGTACAGCAATACTACCACTAATATGCTTGGCGTTGGCCTCAAAGTATCTATATGCCAGCTTAACCGTCTCCCTGACTTCTCGGCCACCTGAGCTCAAACCAGCAGGTTCGAATTTGCCCGTACCTGCGATTGTCTCTGTTTCTATCCTAAATACTCCGAACATGCCACCTTCACTTCTGCCCACGGTAAACAGATGCCCTGGCTTCAGATCGCCCTCGGGTATCAGCTTACCAGCACCTTGTTCTGGTACTGATACATAGTGCTCATCTAATGTCTCCCGATCTATGTAAGAAAAACGTACGTCATAAAACTCCATGCCGCCAATCTTTTTTAGCTGCTCCTTCACGCGCCTTCGGCCGATGAGGGCGTAGGTCAGCAATTCCTCTCCGTCTTCTCTGGTTATCACCCCATCAGGATAAATAAGCTTGGCTAGCCCACTCACAGTCTTCCTTACAGCGATGACATCTCGCTGGTTTAGATCTCTTCCTAGCTTGAAGTGCCGATCAATGCAATCTGAGTAGGAGGGACGCTTGCGGACTTCTCTAAAGAACTCCGCCAGATAATCAACTATGAATCCATAACCATCGGTAAAGAACTCCGGCCTCATCTTTGGTATCTCCCAGCCGGGTAAGTAGTAGTGCATCCGATCGAAGAAAGCCGTGTCCGTGGCCATCGCCTCGGGGAAGGGTTCAAACAGATGCGATGTCTTGAGAATGGCATCTACGCTCTGATTAATATTGCCCACAAAGACCATGGAAGCATCGGCCTGCTTTTCCTCCTTCCCCCGAGCAAAGGAGCCCGATGCCATGTAGTCCTTCATGATCTGAATCCCGTCTTTGTCTTTGAACTGAATCCCTGCCACCTCATCGAAAGCCACACAATCCCATAACCCCACCAACCCCACCTGTCTGGTACTCATATTGTAAAACAGGTTGGCTACCGTCGTTTGGCCCCCGGAAACCAAAATCGAATTGGGGGATATCTCTTTATATACATAGGACTTACCGGTGTTCCTCGGGCCTAGCTCACATAGATTATAGTTGTTCTCAACCAAGGGAACGAGCCGGAGAAGCATATGCCATTTCACGTTGTATTCAAATCTGGTAGGCTCCAGTCCGATTGACCTAAGTAGAATATCAATCCACTCTTCCTTGCCGAAACTGCTCCTAGCATCCAGGATTTCGTCAATATCCATGGTGGGAAGCTGGATTGGGTTGAGGTTAGTTAAAAGAAAGGGGCTGCGGTTACGTTCAAACTCATCATAATAGTACTCCATTCTAACTAGGCACCAAATGCCACCGGCCAGCAGTTTGTCATATTGCCGGACGTAGTTTACGGGTACATCCACGCCCCGGAGTCCCAGGTTGGAGAACTCCGCCTCATAGACATCTCGCCTTTCGTTAAGCTTCACAGTCAGCTTATCTATGACAGTATACTGCCCAAGCTCTCTAATCTTGGACTTGACCTTCTCCGCTTCGTCGGGCCGTACGAAATTATCGGCGAGGATGTTCTTCACCGTGGATGTACCAGATTCGATGGCACTTTCATCATCGGTAGCGCAGTACATTCCCAGTAAGTACTCTAGTACATAGACAGGAACGTTGGCACCTTCCTTTAGCTTTTTGGTCAAATCCTTGCGAACCACGCGGCCACTAAAGTGCTCGTGAAGCTTCGTATC
>JAAYRF010000146.1 GCA_012518905.1 Bacillota bacterium
GTGGGAGGTTGTGGAAGCACCGCAGTGGTACGGACTGCCTCGGGACAAGAGGGAAGGGGGAGAACCATGCGAGTTAACCTTGTTTGCGTACAGCAGAAGTTGGATATTATGGATTATAGCTCTCCTGCATCCTTCTATAGCCGCTTACAGGGATATCTACAGAAAGTTGCAGCCGTGGCGGAGCCCGGGTGTTCGACCTTGGTGGCGTTCCCGGAGGATACGGGGACACCTCTAATATTCTCTGGTTACGGTCATCTTCTGGGTAGTGAGCAAAGCCTGGCTGCTGCAGTTCAAAGACTGATCAGGGCTCGGTTTATGCCAGTGGTTGCCTGGAAGCTACTGAGAAGAACCGGATGGAGTCAGGCCATAGCTCTGGAGAGAGCCGGATTTTTGCGCAAACACTATATAGATGTTTTTTCACGCCTGGCAAGGGAATTTGGGTATTACATAGTGGGTGGCAGCATTTTGCTGCCGGATAGTGGTACCCGATCTGCGGACATATATAATGTATCGTATCTATTCGGCCCCGATGGCAACATCATCGGCAGTCAGAAAAAGGTCAATCTTATTGAACTAGAAGGCGAGCAGGGCCTAGGGCTAGCTGGCGGGGAGTTGGGGGAGCTTGCAGTCTATGATACAGAGATCGGAAGGATCGGCATCGCTATATGCTTCGATGCTTTCCATGAGACAGTACTGGACAAGCTTCGTCAGCAAGGTACTGACATACTCGTCCAACCCTCAGCAAATCCGGGGCCGTGGCATCATGATCAGAGATTCGATTGGGTAAAGAGCGCAGCAACGGCGTGCGGAGAAAAAGGGTGGTTTCCCTTTGCCCTCAACCCCATGATGACAGGGACGCTTTTCGACCTAGTGTTTGAAGGGCAAAGCGCCATATTTTCCGCCAGTGGGTCAGGGGAAGATAGGGCCTCCGGTTTGGGCTATGCTGCGACTGGGCCGCTGCCCGGATGTGTTGCCGTGGCTCCATCATGGGTGGAGGAAGAGGTCATCGTGGCTACTGTCGATATATAGCGACAACAGAAGGGGAGATAGCTATGGAGAACAAGGTATTACTGGCCGATGGAGCCATGGGGACCATGCTGCAAAAAGCGGGGCTGCCCCAAGGCCAACCGCCGGAGAAGTGCAATGTGCTTCAACAAGGGCTGGTGCGGTCAATTCACGGCCAGTATATTGAGGCCGGTGCTCAGTTAATCGGGGTTAATAGCTTTGGCGGCAATGGTCTGAAGCTATCGAGGGCCACAGATGAAGAAGTCTGGGATGTCAACTTCCAGGGTGCTAGGCTAGCTAGGGAAGAAGCCGGCTCTAAGGTGCTGGTGGCGGGCTCCATGGGACCCACCGGTAAGCTCCTTCAGCCGTGGGGCGAACTATCCTTATCTGATGCCGTAGTTGCCTACGAGCAGCAAGCAAGAGCTCTGGCTGCCGGCGGTGTAGATTTGCTTATGATTGAGACTATGATGGACTTGCAGGAGGCCCGAGCGGCGTTTTTTGGAGCCGTTAAGACAGGTCTGCCTGTGGCTGTACAACTAACCTTTGAAGAAACGGGGCGTACTGTTATGGGCACGTCGCCTGAGGTGGTGGCCGCCGTTTTTGCAGCTCTGAATGCACTATGGGTAGGCACTAACTGTGGCATTGGCCCGTTACCCATGATGGATATTCTAAAGAGAATGCAGCCGTGGGCTCAGGAGCGGGCCCAGGTATTAGCAGCTTTTCCCAACGCAGGTTTGCCAACACTGCGCAATGGTGGGGAAGAATATCTCGTAGAGCCTGAGGAGTTTGTCACTGGCTGTAAGGAGCTAGTTAGAGCTGGTGCGCAGATTATTGGGGGATGTTGCGGCACTACCCCCCAGCATATTAGCGAGCTCGGGCAAGAGCTAAGCCATCTGCTTGTGGAGGATTGCCGGGTCTATCTTGATGAGATAGCAGCTTCCCGGATAGGTAAGGAGAGCCAACTCATTCCTTGGGTTATCGGTGGGAA
>JAAYRF010000147.1 GCA_012518905.1 Bacillota bacterium
AAAGCAAATCGTGCACCGGTTACCTTGCCAGCCCGTTCGAAATCTATGATTCCCAAATCTACCCCCAAATCCCAATGGGGTTTGGGCTCAAAACCGAAGTCCCGAGGAGTGCCCCAACGCCGCACCTCTTCATTCTGAGTCTCGTCTTTACCAACGGGCAAAGACTCGTGGGGTATGTTAGGCAGGATCAGTAGGATCTCTTGGATCCTCTGGTCTAGTCGCCTGAGCTCCTCGTCACCGTCCTTGATTTTGTCAGAGAGAAGCCTCATCTCACTGATTAACTGACTCGCATCCTCACGGGCCTTGCGCATGTGACCAATACGCTCTGACACGGCATTGCGCTCGGCCTTTTTCTGCTCCAGATCTGCAAGAAGGCTGCGCCTTTGACTATCTAGTTCCAGAAGCTCATCTAGAGGAACCTCAGTACCCCTTTTCGCCATTGCCTTTCGTACAACATCTGGGTTGCTGCGAATGACTCTCATATCCAGCATTTTCCCATGCCTCCTTTGTAAACAAATAACCTCTCGCCCTATACCAAGGGACGAGAGGTTTCCCGCGTTGCCACCCTAAATTGGACCCTAGCGATTCCCTATGGAACGTATCTAAGGCCCCACTCCTAAGCTGTAACGGGCTGACCCGGAGTCCTTACAGCAGCCATCACCAAGCCAGACTGCCTTTCAAGACTCACTCCGGAGGGGATTCACTGTGTCTTCCCATCGGCTTCCACCACCCGCCGACTCTCTATAGTGGATAGACAAGCTACTATTCTCCATCATTGCTTTTTAACATTGTTCTAAGGTTAGTGTTACCACGATTATAACTACAAGTCCGCAAAAATGCAACATCTAGCCACCCATAGTCCGGATCTCACCCTGTATAAATGTATATTAACTGGGCATGTCTGAATCCCTTCCACTCCATTCATGGAGCTTCTGAATAAGCCGCATCTCGTGACCGAAGGGTATTAGGTCACTAAGCCGTATCTTTTCCGCAGACGAATTTGGCACCTTCATTCGAAAGGCGAAGTAACCCATCCATCTTAGCACACCGGAGATCCCTATCACCAAGATTATGCCATAGCTATCAGCGAGGTATCCACCGATCAACGGGCCCACAGAAGAAGCTAGTCCAGCCATGGTGTTATATACTCCGATATAGGTTGTGCGTCCTTCATCGGGAGTAATCTCTAAAATAAGGTTAAAAGCTGCTAGGTTATACCCACTCCAACAGAAACCGCTGAGAAACTCCGCGATTACCGCCAGCTCCCACCGGGGTAATGCCCACCACATAAAGGGCACTGAGGCTGCTCCAATGCCTCCTAGCAACATGATATTCTTCTGTCCATAGCGATCAGCTAACCTTCCCCAATAACGATGTCCCAAGATCCCGGCCATTAGGCCCACTCCTGTTACCACTCCCCAAAAACCAGGATCTCCGCCTAAGTTCTCACGGTAGTATACGGCATAGAGGGGAGCAGAGAAAGTCACACCGAAATTCCAGAGAATGGATGTGAAACAGTAGTTGCGAAAGGCTGTATGCCTGGATATAGCCTGCCAGGAGTCCTTTAAATTGAAGGTCGCTCTTTTGGCCTCGGAACGCTTCTGCAAAGGAGGAGTTGGAATCGTCGAGAAAAAGTACGTGGAAATCAGACCCAAAGCTAAGGCCAGGTAGAACGATACTTGGTACCCCAGGGGGAAATCATAACGCCGAATGCACCAACCAGCTATCAGAGTTCCCATTAAAGCTGCTATGTTACACATGACATTGCGGAACCCAAAATAGCTTCCCCGGGCATGCTTGGGGGTAATATCTGCCATGATCGATGTCCAGCCGGGAACACCGATGCTATTGACAAAGCCTCTAAGGGTCACTAAGCCAATGAAAGCGTAAATGGCAGTGTCTCCCTCGAGCATCAAAGGAACTAAGGCAATGGGCAGAATCGTAAGTCGTGAAATGGTCGAAGTGATGACTACCAATCGCTGCCGCTCACCCCAACGTTCAGTCAATCTAGCAGCCGGTATCTGCAGGATGTTGCTTAGCAGAGCCGGCAAAGCTGCCAACAGACCCACTTGTCCCTTAGTTGCGCCGAGTGCTAACGCAAATAGGCCCAAGAATGGGCCAATTAGATTTTCGCTGGCATTGCCAAACATGCCATCAATGACGCTAGTTCGCATGGCCCTCTCCATTGAGGACCGATCAAGCCCAACCCCTTGGTCACCCATCTGCATCCACCTCACGTCAGTAATCATCATACTGTATATTTTATCATGCCTAATTGCTTACGCAAGGCTTCTTGGTTGAGCAGAACCGAAAAGAAAATCCCAGCTCAACTCGTGCAGCAAGTTATTGGTGAGGCTGTGCCGAAGACTACTCCCCAACTCATCTAGACATATCCGTATCCTTCTTGGATAAGTCATCAGCTATCCGTTTAGTCCCGATTGCCTGATCAAAGGGCAAAAGCTTGCGCAAAGGTAGCTGGGTGTCAGTGCCTGAAGGCACGCAGCGTCTGAACGCAAAATAACCTGACCAGCGGAGTATTCCCGACATGATTATCACCGGCCGCAACCCGTATATATCGGCAAGATGACCCCCAATCAGAGGGGCTATAGAGCTGGCCAGGCCTGACATAGTATTATATATGCCAACAAAGGTCGTCCGGCCTTCGTCGGGAGTAATCTCCAGTATCAGGTTAAAGGCTGCCAGGTTATATCCACCCCAACAGAAACTACCGATAAACTGGGCCACCACTGCTAGTTCATAACGGGGTACTAACCACCACAGAAAAGGAAGTGAAGCTGCTCCGATGCCCCCCAATAGCATGACGTTTTTCTGACCATACCGATCAGCCATGGGGCCCCAAAAGCGCTGACTAACCAGACTGGCAATAAGTCCTGAGGCTGTCACCACTCCCCAGAAACCGGGATCGCCCCCCAGATCCTGCCTATAGTACACAGAAAACAAAGGTCCGGCAAAGCTTACCCCGAAGTTCCACAGCATCGACGTCAAGCAGTAGTTGCGAAAGGCGGTGTATTTCGAGATAGCATACCACCAGTCTTTCAGCCTTGCCGGCTGTTCGCGGGATATGCTCCTCTTAGGCAGTGGCGGGACAGGCATATTGGAATAAGTATAACTAGCTGCCAAGCCCAGGCCCAGTGCCACAAAAAAAGATACCTGGTATCCCAAGGGAAAGTCATATCCCTTCACCAGCCAACCTGCTATTAGGCTGCCTCCCAACGCCGCCAGGTTGCACATCATATTTCTATAAGCAAAATATCTACCCCGGCTATCTTTAAGCGTTATGTCAGCCATTATCGATGTCCAGCCCGG
>JAAYRF010000018.1 GCA_012518905.1 Bacillota bacterium
ATTGGCATAGGGTTATGGTGGCTGATCACGTTGGGGAGGTGACGAGGATGTTGGTGGTTGGCTTGACTGGCGGGATCGCCAGCGGGAAGAGCACAGTTGCCAAGATGTTTGTGGAAAAGGGCTACAGGGTGCTAGATAGCGATGTGTTTGCCCGAGATGTGGTACAGCCAGGCACGGAAGGATGGCAGGAGATCAGGGCTGCTTTTGGTGATGAGTGCCTTCTTGCTGACGGGAGCTTGAATCGTACCCTTTTGGCTGATATCATTTTCAACGATGCCAATGCCCGGGCAAAGCTAAACAACATCGTCCACCCCAAGGTGCTAGCCTTAATTGATCAGGGGATCCACGAGGCCAGGTTGCAGGGAGAGCCTTTGGTGGTTGTGGATGTTCCTTTACTGTATGAAATCGGATTCGAGGACGAGGTGGATGTAGTGGTAGTCGTGAGTGTCAAGTCACAGCTACAGATGGAGCGTTTGCAGGCAAGAGATGGATTAACTCTTGAGGAAGCCCAAAGTAGGATTGATGCCCAGATGCCGTTGTCCGTCAAAGCTTCCCGAGCAGATTTCGTCATCGATAATTCTGGTTCTCTAGAGAATACACAGATGCAGGTTAATCGACTAGTGGACAAGCTTTTAGAAGAATCAGAGGGCTAAGCCCGAATGCGTTGAATAGAAAGCCGAAAACATGGTCGAAGCTGGAAGTGATGCCAACGGGCAGTTATGGCCTTAGGGCAGATCCTACGGCATAGATTAGACATGCATACCTTGGAAGGGGCTGCCGACCCATTGCGTTGGAAATGGCGTCTAATGTCAGTTGTAGTTGTAGCTGTTGTGGCGTGCTTGCTCAATTGGCAGATCTTCTTGCGCTGTTTTTATCCCATTGAGTATGCCGCGGAAATCTCCACCCATAGTCAGGTGGCGGCTTTGGATCCCTATTTGGTGGCGGCTATCATCCGAGTGGAGAGTAACTTTCAGCCAGATGCTCGCTCCCCTAAGGGAGCCATGGGATTGATGCAGTTGATGCCGGATACCGCAGCATGGGTAGCCCAAAAAATGGGGCGGGACTATCGCGAACTGGATCTTGTCGATCCCGGAACCAACATAAGCCTCGGCACGTGGTATATGAAGATGCTTCAAGAGGAATTTGGCGGTGATCTAGTGGTTGCTTTAGCTGCCTATAATGGTGGACGTGGTAATGTAAACCGCTGGCTCGCTGAAAACCGTTGGGACGGCCGCTTGGAGTCAGTAGGCGATATACCGTTCTTGGAGACCAGACTGTATGTACAGCGAGTCCTGGGCAATTATGATTGGTACTTGCGCTTGTATGGAGGGGCCTGGCCACCACAAGCCGCCAGTTTGCCGATGCTGCCTGATGTGGGCCGTCAACTAGAATCGTGGTGGCATAGGGGCAGACAAATCCTCCATCGTTATCGAGGTCCTGGCGCATAATTATACACCCGGTAAATACCTCCTAAGAAGACGAGAAAATAGCCGAATCTGAACGGCATGGATATTGTATACATGGATACAACGGCATGTCTACGTTAGCAATCCTACCCCTGGGTAGCTTCAAAGCCCATGGGTTCTTCGTTAATTCTGGAAGAGTTTGCTGATTTTTTATACTCTCGAGGCAGGATTTTCTCCGGTTGTTGCGAAGTAGAAGTACTAATATGCTCGAGGCCACTCTAGAACGGCAGATGGTGGAGCGAAGGGTGTGGCGTAGGATTCTGCCTTCAAGGATGCTACGGTTTAAGGAAGTAGACAGGCCAGGGCGAAAGCTATCTGCAAAGCGGCCTACCTTGTGGATCTCAGCTACGAACCAGAAATAAGGAAGAGGGCAGATGGAGGTACTACCCGGAACCAAAAAAGAGCAAATATTGGTCCTCGCCCGCCGGGACCCCTTTCTCAAGATTGAGGAGATCGCAGCTAAGGTGGATACGACGCCTCGTTATGTTCGTACCACTTTGTCCGAAGCAAAGATCTCTTTGATGCAGTTAAGACGGAGCTATGCTCGGCATATGGAGAAGCGACTCGGCATTGATGCTGCAATTTGCGGCGATGATCCAGGCTTGACCCCAGGGCTGGCTAGTGCCGGTAAGGAGCTGGCAGTTAACGAGATCCGTGTCCACAAAATGAAGCAGAGATATTGGGCTGAGCTCCTTGGAGTTGCAGAAGATGAACAGCTTCTTACGATCAGTCGAATCCGATTTGTTGATGGAGAACCATTTTTTGTCAGCCAGATAGTGACAACTGGTGAGCTTAGTCTATCCGAGGAGATGCTGCGGGGCGACAAACCGCTCAGGGAGTTGTTAGGTTTAGTACAGCCTGGTGCCACAGAGTTTGGAGGAAAAGGTGTTGAGGTGGAACAAGCCGATCCCACCATTGCCGCCAGCTTGGGCATATTGCCAGGAGAACCTGTTATGCGTTCTGGTAATCTCATTATTACGCACGATAGGCCGGTGGGATTGGAGTTCAATATATTTCCCGCTTATTCGGTCCGTTTCGTCTTAGTTGGTGACGGAGATTATGACCTGAAAGTAGTGGGAAAAACGGGTTAAGGCAGATGCCTTAGTGGCAAACAGACGTCAGTCTGGGGCTACCCCCACGGGGATGCGTTGGCACCTACCGGAAAAAGGTAGACGGCTGGCTGGAAAGGAGGATGGGGAGGGACTAGAGAAGTATGTTAGTTCAATTATGGAGTCGATATGACTACTAGGAGGATGAGAGTATTGCGAAGGCATAAACTTGTTGTGCTTTTTGTTGTTCTAGCGCTTGCGTTGGTAAGTGGCATGGCTTTTGCCGCTCAACCGAAGTATGGCGGTATCTGGAAGGATGCACTCGGTGCCAATCCGCCCCATCTTGATCCGGTATTTGCCACAGATACCACATCGGCAGAAGTGGGCTATCAGCTATTTGAAACCCTTGTTGCCCTGGATCCCGATGGTGAGATGGTTCCCCTTCTGGCTGAATCCTGGGAAGTGGAAGATGGCGGTACGAGGTTCATCTTCAATCTCCGCAAGGGTGTGAAGTTCCACGCAACTACAGAAGGTGGAACACCGACAGCTAACGGTGGTCGGGAAGTCACTGCCCATGACTGGGTATGGACCTTTAACTACATCTGCAGTCCCGAGACTAATTCACCAAGAGCGTACTTCATTGACATGGTGAAGGGGTATCCGGAGTACCTAGCAGGTGAAGCCCCCAGTCTGGCTGGTGTCAGGGCTCTTGATGACTATACATTGGAGATTGAGACGACATATCCGTTTGCACCCTTTATTCAGGTACTAACCTATAACACTTTTGTTGTGCTTCCCAAAGAGGACATCGAGAAGTGGGGTACTGCGGATTTCAACTTCCATCCGGTCGGGACCGGTCCCTTTAAGTTCGAAGAGTGGGCCCAGGATGAGAAGGTAGTTCTGTCCCGCAATGAAGACTACTGGGCCAAGGACGAGGATGGCAACCAGTTGCCTTATCTCGATGGCATCGAGTTTAGGATCATTGTGGACCAGACCATTGAATACACAGAATACAAGCTGGGCAATATCTATCAGACTTATGTAGATGATCCATACTATACGGAAGCAAAAAGTGGCACTGTAGGTGTGTTCTACGAGCGTCCTCAAATGGGCACTTACTACTATGGCTTTAACGTAGAAAAAGAACCCTTCACCGATAGGCGAGTTCGCCAGGCCTTCAACTATGCCATTAATCGAGAGGCTTTGATTGATCTCGTGCTCGATGGACGTGCTAGCCCAGCCAAGGGAGTCCTACCTCCGGGAATGTTTGGCTACAACGAGAACCTTGAGGGCTATGAGTACAACCCAGCCAAGGCCAAGGCTCTTCTAGAAGAAGCTGGCTATGGTTCTGGCATTGAGGCCACATTACAGTACAATACCTCCGCTGGTCATAAGCGAATTGCTGAGGCTCTTCAGGCTCAGTTTGCTCAAGCCGGCATCAAGATCAATTTGCATAACGTAGATTGGGGAGTACACCTAGATACCACCGAGCGGGGCGAGGTTCCCTTCTTCCGTATGGGCTGGGTCGTAGACTATCCCGATCCTGACAACTTCTTGTATGTACTGCTTCACTCTGATAATATTGGACCACAGGGTAACTACTCTCGCTTCAACAATGAGAAGTTCGATGCCTTGACGGGTGGAGCCAGGCTCGAGGGTGACCAGGAGAAACGGCGTAATCTATACCAGCTCGCGGAGAAGATCGTCGTTGAGGAAGCGCCTTGGCTGTTTATCTACCACTATGTTGACCATACTCTGATCAAAGATTTCGTTCAGGGCTATGAGCTGCCAGCTTTCGGCCAGTATACCAATAAGTTCACAAAGGTATGGCTGGATCTGTAGGCTCAATCCTTAATGACGCAATCTAGGATATGAGTGGCGGCTTGGCCTCTGTGGACAGTATCCTTCAGGGCCAAGTCGCCTTGTATGTGAGTTTCACTGATGGTTGCAAGTGGATGGGGAGGGAGAATATGGGACGCTACGCTGTGCGCCGTTTAATCGGTGCCATCCCGGTTTTCATTGGTGTTATCATAGTAGTCTTCATCTTGACCACGATAGTCCCTGGGGACCCTGCCCGAATAATGGCAGGGCAAG
>JAAYRF010000148.1 GCA_012518905.1 Bacillota bacterium
TCAAGGCAGCGCAAAAAGCAAAACTAGTACTAGATGGCGTCGGTGAACTCGATATCCAGTCCGGTGCCGAGGAAGTGGCCGATCTTCAGGTCAGTTTGGAAAAGGAAAGAGAAGAGCTGCAATCCTTGTTGGCACCTTTTGGAGCTTCAACATCGGCAGATCTTGAACGTCTGCGGCTTAAGAAGCTTCAGGCACAAAAAGAGCTAGACGAGCTCCTTAAGAGAATGGAGCAACATCTAGAAGCAGGAGAGAGCCCTGATACACTAAGGGCGCTTGTGGCCGCCAAGAAGCGGGAGTTGGAAGCCCTATGCGTTAAGCTAACCATTTGCGAGGGTGATCTTGCCCAACTGGACAGGGTGGAGCTCGGTCCGCTGGAGAAGGAGCAACTTGATCTAAGGAGGCAGGAAGCAAAACTTAGGACAAGAGAGAATACGCTAGATGCTTCTATTGAAGAAGAGGAGAACACCCAAGGGGAGCATGAGCGGGAGAAAATCGAGCTGGAAGTGCAGATGGGCCAGGCTCAGAAAACAATAACAGAACTTATCAATATCGCTGGGTCAAAAGAGGCGATAGAAAATGACTACCAAACTGCCAGACGAGAACGGGAGGCTGCTCGGGAGCAGGTGGCGGAGCTGGAGGCAAACTTGCCGCAACCGGAAGATGATCCCGAGGCTTTGGTAGCAAGGCTGACCCAGGAGCTAGAGGAAATCGGGAAGGTAATCCGGGAGCTCGAAGATCGAGGTTTGACCCTCAAGGCGAATATCCAGCGGGTAGCTGAGCAAGGCACCTATGCGGAGCTTGTCAGGGCACAGGAGAGGCTGGAGGCTTCAAGACAAGACTATGTGCAAAGGATAAGGAAAGCCGAGGCTTTCCGGCTGCTGAAGGGCTTATTTGATGATCGTCGCCAAGCGATGGTGGCAGAGCTTACTGACCCAGTATCCCGGCGGGTGACCAATTACTTCCAGCGGGTGAGTGGTTTTGTGCAAAGGAGTGTTCGCTTTGATGATTCACTGCAGCCTGCAGCGATCGATACTCCGGACGCAGAAGAAATATCACCGGATTTGCTTTCCACTGGAGCCCAGGAGCAGCTATATATCCTCACCCGGTTGGCATTGGCCAAATACTTGGCAGAAGAGCACGGTCCCATGCTCTTTGTCGTAGACGACACCTTGGTGAATACTGACCAAGTCCGCCATCAAAGATTTGTTGAGCTCTTGGAAAGGGCCAGCTCCAATCTGCAGATTCTCATGATGACCTGTCACCCGGAACGCTACCGAGGAATAAAAGGGGCAACTTACCATGGGATAGGTCAAGGCTGACCCTAGTAGAACCATTGATACCAGGATTTCCAGGAGGGAGAACATGCGTACATCATCTTTACCACTGCTCAAACATGCCCAAGCCCATGGCTATGCAGTGCCAGCTTTTAACTTTCATGACCTGGTTGATTTACAGGCCATTTTGGCCGTGGCCGAAGAAGAGGAAGCTCCGGTCATACTCATGGCCAGCGAGTCAACAATTCGGTTTGCCGGCTTTCCATATATCGAAGCCATGGCCAGGGCGGCTCTAAAGGATTCTAGAGCACTTTTTGCCCTGCATCTGGATCACGGACGGGAGCTAGATAATATCGTTAAGGCAGTGCGCCATGGCTTTACATCCATCATGTTTGACGGCTCTTATTTGCCTCTGGCAGAAAATATCCGCCTATCGGCTTGGGTAGTCGACATCGCCCATCGGGTAGGTATCAATGTGGAGGGGGAGCTGGGTCAGATACCTGGTACCGAAGATGATATTAGTGTGGCGGAGCAGGAAGCCGGCCTAACTGATCCTGCCTTAGTTGCGGGTTTTGTTGCTCAAACGCAAGTCGATGCCTTAGCCGTAGCCATCGGCACTGCCCATGGTTTGTACAAAGGTGAACCGAAACTAGATTTTGATCGCTTGATGGCCATTCGCAAGGAAACTTCAGTACCACTGGTGCTCCATGGGGGCAGCGGCATACCAGATGCTCTGGCGCAAAGAGCCATAGAGTTAGGCATTTCTAAGCTCAACGTGGGCACAGAACTTCGGCTAGCGTATACTGGTAGTATCACTCGGGCGGTGCAAAAGCGAGAGATCAATGATCCAAGACCTATGCTAAATATCGCACGGGAGGCGGTTATGGAGGCGGTAAGGGAGAAGATTCGGCTCTGTGGGGCCAGCGGTCGGGCCCGGGCCATAGAGGTGTAATATTGATGAAAGCATTCACCCAAGGACTGATCTTTCACCGGCAATACAAATAACAACATACTGTCAGGTGTGCCCCAAATGCCTAATCTCAGGTATGATGTTTCTTGTGGGTCAAGGGAACGAAACTGTGTCAATCACAGTATACGAGGGGTGAGAACCATGATGGAAGAACAGGTTGTTCGGGAGATAAGCGCCCTAAACCAAAGGGGAGGGCGAATGTTATCGGCCATTGACCTTTTGCTTGCGGGCACGATTGATCTGCGCCTAGCTGCCTACCTAATGGAGGCAGTGCGGAAAGGTGCTTCCGTACTTTGCTGCGCTGGGCCCGGGGGTACGGGGAAGACCACTTTGATGGGGGCACTCCTTTGCTTTGTGCCATCGACCGGGGTGATTAAAGTAGTGGAAAAACCTGAGCCTCCGTCGTGGTATGTGGAGCAGTCGGATCCAACGGTGCCCACATGGTTTCTCTGCCATGAGCTAGGCCCTGGCCCATGGTATTCGTACCTATGGGGAGAAGGGGCCCGGACCTTCCTTAGCATGGCGGAGGATAACAGATTTTGTGCAACAACGGTCCATGCCGACAACTTGGGGGAGCTTAGGCGTCTTTTGCA